>NZ_RZRO01000006.1:0-161258 GCF_003997975.1 Mesorhizobium sp. M7A.F.Ca.US.005.03.1.1 | reverse complement strand
GCACGGCAAAGCCGGGCTCGGCATCGGCGTCGAGCACCGGCGACGCCTTGTCGACAACGGCTTGCTTGCCTTCGTCGATCAGCGCCGAGGCGCCCGATGGCGACAACGGACGCGGCAGATCCTCGAAGGGCGGCAAGGGCCGGAACAGCGTCGCCGGCAAAGGCCCAAAAGCGTCGGCCTGCCGTAGCTGATCGGCGGAACTTGGCGCGACGGGGGGCAGCTTGGTGACATGGAAACGGTGCACCGGCTCGCCGCCGGCGGGATGCGCACGCTGCTCGCTCTCCGGCGCACCGATCAGCGCGCGGCTGACGATTGAGTGCCAGGTGCCGGCGTTCGGCGCCCGCTTGCCATGATAGCCGCAGACGATCAGCCGGTCCTCGGCACGGGTCATGCCGACATAGAGCAGCCGGCGGTATTCGTCGTCGGCGAGTTCCCGTGCCCTTGAGGCCGCCGCTTTCGAAAAACCGTTGGCGACCTCGCTGGCCGAGCGCCAGAGATAGCCCTTGCCGTCCCAGTTCGCGCCGGAGCCATCGAAGGGCATCAGGCGCGGCAAATGCTGGTCGCTGAACGGCGCGGAACCGCCATCGACCAGGAACACGACGGGCGCTTCCAAGCCCTTGGCGGCGTGCACGGTCATGACCCGGACCTCGTCGCGGGTCTGGTCCATCTCGCGCTTGATCTCGGGACCGGCGTTTTCCAGCGTCGACAGGAAGGCTTCGAGCCCCGGCAGGCCGGTTCGCTCCTCGGCAAGACAGAAGCTCAGGAACTCGTCGAGAATATCGCCGGCTTCGGGCCCGAGCCGCGCGATCATCTTGCGGCGCACGCCATCGCGCGCCAGCAGGGCGGCATAGAATTCGAACACCGGCTTAAACGCGGCTTCGTTCGTCCAGATGTCGACCTGGGCGACGATCTTCGCCAGTCTCTCGCTTTCGCCGGCGTGCTGTCGCAGCGATGCGATCAACGACAGACCAGCCGGCCTCTGCGCGGCGAGCGTGAAAAGCGCCTCTTCCGGCAGATCGAAGATCGGGCTGCGCAACACGGCGGCAAGCGACAAATCGTCCTGCGGCTGGATGAGGAGGTGACCGAGCGCAATCAGATCCTTGACCGCGATGTGCCCGGGCAGGCTCAGCCGGTCGGCGCCGGCAACCGGAATGTCGCGGCGTTTGAGTGCGCGGGTCAGGGCATGGACGAAGCGATCGCGCTTGCGCACCAGCACCAGCACATCGCCCGGCCGCAGCCGCTTGCCGCGGCCTTCGATGATTTCGCCACTGCCGATCCAGCCGGCGATTGTGGCGGCGACGTTCTCGGCCACGCGCACCGCCGGCGCGTGCGCATGGTCGATGGCTTGTGTCCAGTCATCTGGCTCATCGACGGCTTCAGCGCCGACCGACGGCCACACCTCGACATAGCCCGGCGCGTCGGTGCGGATCGCCTGGTGGCGAAGCGGATCGGGATCATGACTGATGCCGCGCCGCACGGCTGGATCGGCGAAGACGCGGTCGACCGCGGTCAGAACATCGTCGGTCGAGCGGAACGACCAGGTCAGCTTGAGATCGGCGAAGGACGCCTCGGCGTCACGCACTCGTCCGGCAAACAACAGCCGGCTGTCGGCGAAGGAGTCCGGGGCCGCACCCTGGAACGAATAGATCGACTGCTTCTCGTCGCCGACGGCGAACACCGTGCGATGGACCCTGTCGCGTGCGCCAAAGCCGGCAAAGAATTCCTCCGCCAGCCGTTTCACCACTTCCCATTGGTCCGGACTGGTGTCCTGCGCCTCGTCGAGCAGGATGTGGTCGATGCCCTGGTCGAGCTTGTACTGCACCCAGGGGCCGGCGTCCGGCCGCGCCAGCAGGTTGACGGTGCGGGTGATCAGGTCGTTGAAATCGAGGAAGCCGCGGCTGCGCTTCAGCATTTCGTAGCGGGCGATCAGCCAGTCGGCGATGGTCAGCGCGGCAGCCGTGCCTTCAAGCATCCGGAACAGGGCCAGCCGATCGGTGGTTTCGACTATGGCGTTGGCGGCCGAGAGATAACGCTCCGCCAGATTCGGCAACCGGTCGACCAGGGCCCTCTTGAAGGCCTTTGCCGGGTCGTAAGCGTCGCCATCGGTCTTGAGGAAGGCTCGCGCGAGCAGTTGCAGGCGGCGAATGGGATCGCCCTCGGCAAAGGCCTGCCGCGCATAGGGCAGGATGTTGTTCAGTACCGATCTGGCGTCGGTGGCCTCGGCGGCGTGGGCGAAGCCGGCAAAATAGTCGGGCAGGAAGCCCGGCAACGGCCATACCGAAGCGGCTATGCCCTCGGCTGTCTGGCCTGGATGGAAATGGAATTCGTCGAACAGGGCCTGGAAGTGCGTGCCATCGCGCCCGACCGCGTCGATGAAATGGCGCAAGCCGTCGCGCTTGCGCACAATCTCACCCAGCAAGGCGTCGAGCCCGGCTTCGCCGCCCCGATCGAGAATGGCGGCAAAAGCCTCGGCCAGATCCCTGTCACCGGCGGACGTGCCCGAAATCATCTCGCGGCGCGCCGCGGCAAACAGCGATGCCTCCATCTGGCCGTCGAGCATCTCGAAATGGGCCGGGATGTTGGCCTCCAGCGGGAACTGGTGCAGCACCGATTCGCAGAAGGCGTGGATGGTCTGGATCTTCAGCCCGCCGGGCGTTTCCAGCGCCTCGGCGAACAGGCGCCGCGCCCGGCGCATGGTCTCGAGATCGGGCCGGCGCCCCTCCAGCGCCTCGACCTTTGCCGCCAGATCCACGTCACCAAGCGTCGTCCACTCCGACAGTGTCGAAAAGACCCGGTTCGACATGTTGGCGGCGGCGGCGCGCGTATAGGTCAGGCACAGTATCTTCGACGGATCGGTGCCGCGCAGCAGCAGCCGGATGACGCGCTGGGCCAGCACATGGGTCTTGCCGGAGCCGGCATTGGCCGACACCCAGGCGGAATTGCCGGGGTCGGCGGCGCGGGCCTGGCTGGTCGCGGTGTCGCTGGGAATGGGATAGGCCTTCTTCATGCCTCCCCTCCCTCGTCGCCGGCATCCCCGCCTGCCGACCATTCGAGCACGCGGGCAAGATGGTCGTAGTCGCCATCCGTCTCGCCTTCGCGGAACGGCAGCGCGCGCGACAGATACCCGGTCGCAGGGTCTGCATAGTGGATCAGCAGCTTTTCCAGCCGTGCCCAGGCCTCTTCGGCAAGATCGGTCGCGGTTCGCGGCTGGCGGTTGTGTTCGAGGATGGATTCCTCGAACACCTCGCCATTCGGCTTCAGCCTGATGAAAGCCAGTTGAGAGGGCTCACGCACGCCCAAATCCTTGAAGGCGCCGCGCCTGAGCAGCGCGCCCTCGAGCGCCAGTTGCGGCGCAAGCAGTGTGTGCGCCTGCACCTTGGACGGCGAGGAGCCGGTCTTGTAGTCCAGTATGTCGGCCATGCCGCCGGCCAGAAGGTCGACGCGGTCGGCGTAGCCGGACAGCGTCACGCCGGATTGGCCGACAACGGTCTTTCCGGCGCGCTCCTCGGCATGGCGCCTTGTCACAGCATCAGCGCGCGTGCGCTCCCACTCGATGATGTTGGCGGCGAGTTTTTCGAAGCGCGGCCACCACACCGCCTCGACGTCGGCCGGAAGGGCGGCTTCGGCAAAGCAGGCGCGGCCGGCGGCGATGAGGCCGGCAAGCGCATCGGGAGCGCGCGGATCGGCGACGCTGCCTGAGAACAGGTGCAGGATGGCGTGAAACAGCGTGCCGCGCTCGGCCGCACCGGGGTCGCGAATAACCGGATCGAGCGGCATCAGGCCGAGGATGCGTCTTGCATAGACGGCGTAGGGGTCACGGCGCAGGGTCTCGATCTCGGTGACCGAGAAATGCGTCGGGCGCACCGACAGCGGCGGCTGCGGCTGCGGCCGTGGCGCGAAATCCTGCCTTGGGCCGGCATCCAGCGCGCGCGCCCAGGCGAGCAGCTCGTCGCCACGCCGGCGCAGCTCCGCTGCCTGGTCGCTGCCGATGAAGGTCAGCAGCCGCTGAAGCCAGCGCGACGGCACGGCGGGTGCATCGCCGGCACGTGCCGAGCGGGACAGCACCACCTTCCCGGCGCCCATGGCCATCTGGAAATCATGCGCGGCAAGGCCGATACGCCGCTCGGGCGGTTCGAGGTCGATGCCGGTCTTCATCAGCCGCGACATGAAGCGGTCGCTCTCTGGCTTGCGCGGCCATACGCCCTCGTTGAGCCCGCCGATGACCAGCGTGTCGACCGTCTGCAACCGGGCTTCCAGCGCGCCCCAGATGGCGATGTTCCGGTCGGTGCCTTGTGCCGGCTTGACCGTTTCAGGCGCGATCAGCGCCGCCATGATGTCGGGCCACTCGGTCGCCGCGAAGGACAGCGAAGCCGAAGCCGCGACCAGCCCGCGCAGCAGTTCGGCAAGCTTCTCGCCGGCGTCACCGGCATAGAGTTCGCCAAGGCCGCCGTCGGCGGTGCGGCCGAGATTTTCGAGTGTCACGACACTGGCCCTGACAAGCGCGGCAAGGTCGGCGTCATCCCGGCCTCGGAAGGCTGCGAGCGGCGCCAGCGCCTGCTTGAGACGTTCGAGCAAATTCCGCGCAGTTTCGATAGAGCGCACGGTCAGCCGGGAAAACCAGAAGGGCTGCCGGCTGCCGCCGCCCAAGCCGGTGAGGCGGGCTTCGAACAGTTCCGGTAGCGAAACGATGTCGGGGCGGCCGGTCCCGCCGCGCAACGCCACCAGTTCGATCAGCTCCGCCGCGTGGCGCACATCGGCCCGTTCGAGGCCGAGGCCGAGCAGCGGATGCTTGAGCAGCGACAGCAGGCCAACCGGATCGCCTGGCCGGAACAGTGCCTCGAGCGCCAGCCTGAGCAGGCTGGCCGCCGGAGTGTTGGCGAGCGGTGTGCCACCGGAATCGTCGGCAACGACGCCGAAGCGCTGGAGCTCGATCGAGACGCGACGCGCCAGCGCGCGGTCGCCGGTGACGAGAGCCGCCCTTTGGCCGGGCTGTTCGACCGCGCGCCTGAGCGCGACGGCGATGGCGACGGCCTCATCACGTTCGCTGGCGGCTTCGAGCAAGGTCACCTCGGCGAAGGCGCCGGCAATGTCGGACGCCGGGAAACCGGCACGTGTCTCGGCCCAGAGTTCGGTGGTTTCGGCCGGCCGCAGCGCTTCGCCGACAAGGGCAGCGCGAAGCGCACGTCGCGGTTCGGCCACGCCAATCTCCTCGACGTCGCCGCGCAATACGCCGATCTTGCCGATCAGCCTGGCCAAGCCATATTGCGGGTGGCCGAGTACGGCTGGACGCGCGCCAGGCGCGGCAATCGCCTGGAACGACGCTTCGTCCAGCGTCCGGTCGAGACCCGGCAGCACGATGGCGCCGCCGGGCAGGCGCGCGATCGCGGCAAGCAATTCGGCCGTCGCTGGTATCGAGCCGGTCGAGCCTGCGGCGATGACCGGGCCGGCGGGCGGATTGCGCAGCAGCCGCGCCGCCTCGGCGCGGATCAGCGCACTGCGATGCGCGGCCGGATTGGAGCGGTCGCTTTCCGCGAGGAATTTCGGCCAGGCTTCGGTGACGATGCCGAGGAATTCGAGCGTCACCTGCCACCATCCGGCGAGATTGCCGGTCACCAGATCGGTGAGCTTGGCCCAGTCGGTGCCTTCCGTTTCGATCTCGTCCATCAGCCGGGCGAGATCGCGCGCCAGCCAGATCGCGTCGGCGGTGGAAGCCGGGATGACGATCTCCTCGGCGAAAAGGGCGGCGACATGCGCCGGCAGCCGGCGTTTCCAGGCGCGCACCAGCGGCGTCAGCAGCAACAGGCGTTCGGTTGCCGAAATCGGCGGCGCGAGATCGATGGCCGCCGATGCCTCGGTCTCGAACGCGGCCTCATCCTCGTCGAATTCGCCGAGTGGCCGGATGACCGGCAGGATCGCCGAGCCGCCGCCGCCGCGTGCCGCCAGGCTGTCGACGAAGACACCCCGCAAGGCACGCGCGGCACGGCGTGTCGGCACATAGATAGTGACATCGGCCAAAGCGAGCGGGTCGCCGTCGAATCGAAACCCCGGAACAAGACGGCCGGCAAGCAGCGCCTCGGCAAGCGTCGGCAGAAACGGCGCTCCGGGCGGGATCGAGAAGACGCGGCTGGAGCCGCTCATTGCGACTCGATGAGCGCACCGGCGACCGCCGCTTCCGCGAGCGGTACGGCATCGGGCGTGCCGACGGTGATCCAGTGGCCATGCATGGGCATGCCGAACAGGCGCCCTGAGGCGATGGCGGAATCGAAATAGGCGTTGAGCGAGTGCGGCCCGGCCGGTGCGCCCTTGAACAGGCGCGGATCGACGATCGCCGCGCCGGCATAGATCAGCCCCGCCGGATCCCCCTTTGAACGCCGCAAGCCGCCATCCGGCGCCACCAGGAAATCGGTGCTGCCGCAGTGTCCGGTCGCCTGTTGGAGATCCGCCAGCATCAGCAGAATATCCATTTTCGCCGCGTCCCATGCAAGGGCGAGGCGCTGGAGATTGAGAGGACCGTCATCGATCCAGAAGGTGTCGGCATTGAGGATGTAGAAGGGTCGCTCGCCCAGTTCCGGCAGCGCCTTGACGATGCCGCCGGCCGAATCGAGCAGTTGTTCGCTCTCGTCGGAAATGACGATTTTTGGCGCGCGGCGCGCGGCGACATGGGCGACGATCTGTTCGGGAAAATAGTGGACGTTGACCACGGCCTTCGCGACACCGGCGGCAGCCAGGCTGTCGAGGCTCCAGTCGAGCAACGTCTTGCCGGCAATCCTGACCAGCGGCTTGGGAATGGTGTCGGTAATCGGCCGCATGCGTTTGCCAAGGCCGGCGGCAAGTACGATGGCGGTGTCCGGTCCTGCTGTCACAGCGCTCGCTCCTCCAGCAAACCGTGGGCGTCGTAGAACTCGCGCAGGCTTGCCAGCGCCGGATGAGACAAGGCTCGGCGCAGATAATCGCGAATGCGCGGCAGGTGTTTTAGATAATAGGGCTTGCCGTCGCGCTTTTCGAGGCGGACGAAGATGCCGAGGATCTTGGAATTTCGTTGCGCCGCCATGATGGCGTAGGATTCCAGGAAGCTTGCCTCGTCGAAAGCACCGGCTGCGTGGCGCGCCGCGACATAGGCATCCAGCGTCTTTCTCTCGATCTCGGGCGACATCGTAACACGCGCGTCCATGGCCAGCGAGGCGACGTCATAGGCGGACGGGCCGATCAGCGCGTCCTGGAAATCGACGATGCCCAGCCGATCATGCCCTGAACGGTCGCCGCGCCAGATGATGTTGGGCGAATGAAAGTCGCGCAGCATCAGCGTATATTCGCGGCCGTGCAGCCGGTCGAGGAGCGCGCCCCATTGCTTGTGGTAGCCGGCGCGCAAGGCACCGCTTGCCGGGCTGCCCGTTATTGCCGGCACGTACCAGTCGACCAGCAGATCGGCCTCGATCATCATGGCCTCGCGGTCGAAAGGCGGGACATCGTGGAAGCCGCCATGCCCTGTTTCCAGGCGCTGCGGCCAGGTCCTGCCATGCATCATGGCCAGCAGCTCGGCCGCCGCCGCGCAGCGCTCGGGCAGCGGCTGGCCATCGCTGCCGAGGAACCCTTCCGAGCCAAGATGTTCGAGTAGCAGGAATCCCTGCTCCTGGTCCTCGGCATGGATTTCCGGAACGCTGACGCCGCCTGCCTTCAAGGCGCGGTCGATGGCGACGAAAGCGGAAACCGACTGGGCGGTGTGGGCGATCTCGGCATAGGGCTTGCCGTCGCGGACCGGCGGGCCGAGCACCAGCCGTGGCGAGTTCATCAGCACTTGCGGCTTTTGGCCCGGCAGCGAAACGATCTCGTAAGAGCGGGCAGAAGCATCGCCAATGAAATGGCGGCGCTGCGCTTGCGCCCAGCCGGCGCTCACGAGAAAGTCGCGCATGGCCAGCGACCGTGCGGCCCGATCGAAGGCAGGTCCCTGCCCCGACAATCGTGCCAGCCGGCCGTTGCCATGCTGGACGAGCTCGATCAGGACCGTGGTTTTCGGCAGATGGGCTTCCGCCCGCTCCGGCCATTCGACCAAAGCAGCACCTTGCGCCAAGGCTTCGTCGAACCCAAGCTCATCGATCTCGTCGGCCGAGGACAGGCGGTAGAGATCGAAGTGATGCACCGGAATGCGGGTGTCGTAGCTCTGCACCAGCGTGAAGGTCGGGCTCGGAACGTCGAGGCCGGCATCGTCGGCCAAGGTCCTGATCAAGGCCCGCGCCAGCGTCGACTTGCCGGCGCCCAGATCGCCCTTCAGGGCAAGCACGTCGCCTGGGCGCAGCGACAGCGCCAGATCTTCGCCCAGCCGCGCTGTCTGGGTCTCGTCGGCGAGTAATCGCTCCAGCACCAATCCGGTCATCGAACGCGCTACTCGGCCGCGGCACGGATGCCCGGCATGTCTGGAAAGGTGCAGATGACGGTCGTGCCCTTGTCCTTGCCGGTTTCGATGCGAACGCTGCCGCCATGCAGCTCGACGAAGCTCTTGACGATCGACAGGCCGAGGCCGGCGCCGCGCCGGCGGCCACCATTGGCGCGCGGCTCGAAACGGCGGAACACCGAATCGAGCACATCGGGCGGCATGCCGGGACCGTCGTCATGGACCGAGAATTCCACCCCGTCCGCCAGATGGCGGCAGGTGAGCCGGATGGTGCTGGCTTCCGGGGCGTAATTGGCGGCGTTGCTGAGCAGATTGTAGAGGATCTGGCGGACGCGGACCTCATCGCCGTGAAACGTCTTCGGCGCCGAGGCTGCTTCGACCTCGAGCCTGATCGAATGCTCTTCCAGCCGGTCGGCCACCAGTTCGGCCGCAGCGGCGATGGTGCGATCGACCTGCACCTCGGAAATATCGAGCTGCATGATGCCGGCGTCCACCGTCGCCAGGTCGAGTATGTCGTTGACGATGGTGAGCAGGACCGCGGAGGAGGAGCTGACATGCTCGACATATTCCCGCTGCTTCTGCGTCAGCGGACCGGTCGTGGGCTGTGACAGGAGTTCGGTGAAGCCGATGATGTTGGTCAGCGGCGAGCGCAGTTCATAGGAAACATGCTGGACGAATTCGTTCTTGAGCTGGTCGGATTTTTGCAGCGCCTCGTTCTTGTCCTTCAGCGCCCGCTCGACATGGACGCTGTCGGTGACGTCGACGAAGGTCATCATCACCTGCCCGTTGGGCAGCGGGATCATGGCGTAACTCAACACGTTGCCGTTGTTGAGCTCGGTCTGTCCGTGGCGGTCGCGGCGCTCGTCGTCGAAGCCGGTGACGGCGGCAACAAAGCCGGGCCAGGGGCTGTCCGCCGCCTGCCGGTCGCAAAGGTCGCGGATGGTGGAAACATGGACGCTGGGCTTGGCCGCTTCGCCGCTCAATCCCCAGAGCGTGGCAAAGGCAGGATTCGACAGCCGGAGCCTGCCGTCGGGTCCGAACACCGCTACGCCTTCGGCAAGATTGTCGAGCGTCTCGCCCTGGACCCGCACCGCTGTCTGGTAGCGGCTCTCGAGGTCCATCTTCTCGGTGAGGTTCTCGAACACCCAGGTGACGCCGCCCTTGGGCTGCGGGTTGGCGACGACGCGGATGGTCTTGCCATCAGGCAGATGCCACCAATGTTCCTGGGATTCCACAGCGCGATAGGCGCCGAGCAGGCCTTCCTTCCAGCGGCGCCATTCAGGCTGTTCGGCGATCTTGCCTTCGCTGCGCAGCCGGTCGAGCAGCAAGGCATTGTCTGGAGCGCTGTGCAGGAAGCCTGCGTCCAGGCCCCAAAGCTTCTGGAAGGCCTGGTTGAAGAACCGCAGCTTCTCGTCGGTGTCGAAAATGGCGACCGCCGTGTTGAGCTGGTCGAGCGTGTCGGCGTGGCTTCGCACCGTCCGTTCGTATTCGCCGCGAACGGCTTCGATGGCACTGGTGTCGCAGGCAAGGCCGGCCGAGCCATCGCTGCCGGCGAAATCGGTGACCGCGAACACACGGCGATCGCCTTCGATCACGGTGGACAGCGATTGCTCGAAAACCGGATGCGTCCTGTGCTGGGCGGCAATCGCATCGCGCGCCTGGCCGCCGAGGAACTCTTTCTTCTCCCGAACCGCGGCTTCGGCATTTTCGGCTTCGACGGCATCGGCATAGGCGCGGTTGACCCACCTCAGCCCGCCATCCTCGCCGCGGAGCCATGCCGGCATGTTCAGCGCGTCGAGCAGGCCGATCATCGTGTCGTGGTCGGCGGCCAGCCGCTGGTTCTCGATCTTCAGCCTGGCCTGGCTGCGCTGCGTCTCCGAGAGCGAGACGAAACGCACGAGCACATGCGCGGCACTCTTGCGGCCATGCACTTCGAGCGGCGCACCGGCCTGCGATTCGATGACCAGGTCGAAGGGTTTGGCCTTTTCGCGCAATCCCGCGACGGCATGTTCGAGTGCCGCCGCCGAACGCGGCATCAGCCAGCGGCCGAAAGCAAGAAAAGCGGCCCTATCCTCGGGAGCGCCGCTTTCGACGGGCAATGTGCCGATGAGCTCGGGCTTCTTGTTTTCCGCAGCCCAGACGACGACGCGCTGGTCGCGCAGATTGAGCAGCGCCTCGGAACGGCGGAGCGCCGCGTTGATGTCGGCGAGGCGGCTCCTGAGTTCGACATTCTCCGCCGAGGTGCGGGCTCTTTCGCGGATGAGAACGATGGCCGATATCAGTGCGGCACCCGTCACGCCGACGAACACTGCAAGCTGCATGACATCAATGGCACTCACCGACAGTCCGGCGACGCTGGCAACAGCGGTCTCGGCATGCGCGGCGGCGCCGGCCAAGGGCCCCGCGAGCGCGGAGGTGGCAAGGAATGTCGACGCGCGGGCGCGCCAGGACAGGCTCCCCCCTTCCAGGGCGGAGCCAGCAATCCCCGAATCGTCATGGCCGCCGGAAACGGCCCGTCCCGCTATGTGCGGGTGTTGCCCCGGCATGTCTTGGTCCTCTCCGCCGCCTGAATGCAAGACCGCCCTGATGCGTGCCTCTCTTGACCCTCTCGGGCTGGAAGCATCGCCGAATCACCTGACAATAACCCCTCGCCGAATCGGCGTGAAGGCTGATGGCGCGCAAAAATAAGGCCGGGCGAAAAGTCAATCGCCCGGCCTCAATATCTGGTAGTAATTTTAGCTTTGGTTAATAGCGGTAGTGTTCCGGCTTGAACGGACCCTGCGGCGTGACGCCGATATAGGCGGCCTGTTCACCCGACAGTTCGGTCAGGCGGGCGCCGAGCTTGTCGAGATGCAGGCGGGCGACCTTTTCGTCGAGATGCTTGGGCAGGACATAGACCTGGTTCTCGTACTGGCCGGGCTTGGTGTAGAGCTCGATCTGCGCCAGCACCTGGTTGGTGAAGGATGCCGACATGACGAAGCTCGGGTGGCCGGTGGCGTTGCCGAGATTGAGCAGCCGTCCTTCCGACAAAAGGATCATCCGCTTGCCGTCCGCGAAGGTGATCATATCGACCTGCGGCTTGACGTTGGTCCATTTCAAATTGCGCAGCGCGGCGACCTGGATCTCATTATCGAAATGGCCGATGTTGCCGACGATGACCATGTCCTTCATAGAGCGCATATGGTCGAGGGTGACGACATCCTTGTTGCCGGTGGTGGTGATGACGATATCGGCGGTGGGGGCCGCATCTTCCAGCGTGACGACTTCAAAACCGTCCATCGCCGCCTGCAGGGCGCAGATCGGATCGACCTCGGTGACCTTGACGCGGGCGCCGGCGCCCTTGAGCGAGGCCGACGAGCCCTTGCCGACGTCGCCATAACCGCACACGACAGCGACCTTGCCGGCCATCATCGTGTCGGTGCCGCGGCGGATGCCGTCGACCAGCGATTCCTTGCAGCCATACTTGTTGTCGAACTTCGACTTGGTGACCGAGTCGTTGACGTTGATTGCGGGGAAGGGCAGCAGGCCCTTCTTCTGCAGCTGGTAGAGGCGGTTGACGCCGGTGGTCGTCTCTTCGGTGACGCCGCGGATCGCCGCCTTCTGCTTGGTGAAGAAGCCGGGCGAAGCCTTCAGGCGCTTCTTGACCTGGGCGTAGAAATATTCCTCTTCCTCGCTCTGCGGGTTGGACAGCACGTCCTCGCCGGCCTCGGCGCGGGCGCCGATCAGGATGTACATGGTGGCGTCGCCGCCATCATCGAGGATCATGTTGGAGAGGCCGCCATCGGCCCACTGGAAGATCTTGTCGGTGTAGTCCCAATACTCCTCCAGCGACTCGCCCTTGACGGCAAACACCGGGATGCCGGCCTCGGCGATGGCCGCGGCCGCATGGTCCTGGGTCGAGAAGATGTTGCAGGAGGCCCAGCGGATATCGGCGCCAAGCGCCTTCAGCGTCTCGATCAGCACCGCCGTCTGGATGGTCATGTGCAGCGAGCCGGTGATGCGCGCACCCTTGAGCGGCTGCTTGGGGCCGAATTCCTCACGGCAGGCCATCAGGCCCGGCATTTCGGTTTCGGCGATCTCGAGTTCCTTGCGGCCCCAGCCGGCAAGCGAGATGTCGGCGACCACATAGTCCTTGCTACCCGTCATGGCAGTACTCCGATGCGAATGTTGTGCTTGCGAATTTGTTGCGGACACGCCCGCGCCGGTCGGCGCGTCCAAGGGCGCGAATTGCCGGCCTGACTAGCAGATCGGAGCAAGGACGACAATGGGATATAAAGAAATCTTTATCCCTGCATGTCTCTCGGACGCATATCGCGCTCTACCAGATCAGCATTCCTCGCCGAAGCGGGACGCCACCAGTTGCTCCAGGGCGTCGATGACCTGCTGGGCCTCCGGCCCGCTGGCGGTGACGCGGATCGAATAGCCGGGGCTTGCCGCCAGCATCATCAGGCCCATGATCGAGGTGCCGCCAACCTTGACGCCATCCTTCTCGACATGCACCGAGGCATCGAAGCCGCTGGCCAGCTGGACGAACTTCGCCGAAGCGCGCGCATGAAGGCCGCGCTGGTTGATGATGGGAAAATCCCGGACTATCTGATCTTTTTCCGGGGACAGCGCGGTCATTTGCTGCTCAGGAGCTGGCTGGCAACATTGATGTATTTGCGACCGGCGGCCTGGGCCTCATCAAGGGCGGCCGCCATGTTGTCGCCCTTGCGGATCGAGGAAAGCTTGATCAGCATCGGCAGATTCATGCCGGCGATCACCTCGGTGCGGCCGGACTCCATCACCGAGATGGCAAGATTGGAGGGCGTGCCGCCGAACATGTCGGTCAGCACGATGACGCCCGCCCCGGTGTCGACACGGGCAACCGCATCGACAATGTCGCGCCGACGCTGCTCCATATCGTCGTCGGCACCGATCGCCACGGTTTCGAAATTGTCTTGTGGCCCGACGACATGTTCGACGGCATGTCGGAACTCGGTGGCCAGTTGACCGTGCGTTACAAGCACGAGTCCGATCATTCTTTGGTGGCTCCCGTCATCGCCGCTTCACAGGCGCATTTTATGCTCGCCAGCCAATCCAGGCGGCGGGAGCGCTATCTTGTCGACGCGCGGCCCGTTGACAAGCCCAAAATTGCGCAGGCGCATGCCATTTTGACGCATTGCAGCAAAAAACCCGGAGCGGATCATAGAAAAGGCGCGATCGACAGCCGCGCCATCACGACCGGTAAGGCCGCCGGGATATTGCGTTCGACCACATCGACCTGTGGCACCAGACAACCCACGATGCTGCTTGCGGCATCCTCCTGGAAGCGCGGCGCTTCATCGGCCGGCACCAGGTGGACATGCAGGTCGACGAGGCCTGCCGGCTCGAATGGCAGAGGCCGGGGGCCGAGCCCAGGCACCTCGACGAGGCCTTCTATGGCGGCGGGAGCGCGGCACAGAAGCCGCCCGGCATGCGCCTCGACAAAGAGCTGATCGTCACCGACGAGCCGCGCGAACGATCCGCGCTGGCGACAATGATCTATGAGCGCCAGCGCCAGCGCCGTCTTGCCCGAGCCGGAGGCTCCGGTGATGAGAATGCCGCGCTCGCCGATCAAAACCATTGTCGCGTGAATGTTTTCAGGCTGCACGGCTGGACCAGGCATGGTTGGAATTCATGCTCTCAGCCTTCGGCCGGCAACGTCACCACAAAACGCGCGCCCTTGATCTCGCCGGGTTTGGTGCCGGGGATGTTCTCGGCGGTGAGCGTGCCGCCATGGGCCTCGACGATCTGCCTGGATATCGACAGGCCAAGGCCCGAATTCTGGCCGAACGCCTCGCCGGCCGGCCGATCCGTGTAGAAGCGCTCGAAGATGCGGTCGATGTTGTCGGCGCGGATGCCGGGGCCATTGTCGTCGATGGTGACGATGTTGAACTTGCCGGCACGCGCCAGCGACAGGCTGATGTGGCCATGATCCTCGGGAACGAAGGAACGGGCGTTCTCGATCAAATTGGTGATGACCTGGCCGATGCGCAGATCATGGCCGACGACGACATAGCCTTTGACGCCCTGCGGCAGTTTGGCGGCCTTGAACTCGATCTCGACCGCCTTCTTGTTGCGCGTCGCTTCGCGCGAAACGGCGACCAGATCGGTGATGAATTTCTTCAAATCGACCGTTCCCGCATCTTCACGCGCGAGTTCCGCGTCCAGGCGCGATGCGTCGGAAATATCGGTGATGAGCCGGTCCAGCCGCCTGACATCGTGCTGGATGATATCCATCAGCCGGCCGCGCGAATCGTCGTTCTTGGCCAGCGGCAGGGTCTCCACCGCGCTGCGCAGCGACGTCAGCGGGTTCTTCAGCTCGTGCGAGACATCGGCCGCGAAGCTTTCGATCGCCTCGATCCGGGCGTAGAGCGCGTTGGTCATGTCGCGTATGGCGATCGACAGATTGCCGATCTCGTCCTGGCGGTCGGAAAAGTCGGGGATCTCCTCACGGCTCTTGACGCCGCGCCGCACTCGCACCGCCGCCGCCGACAGCCGGCGCAGCGGATTGGCGATGGTCGAGGCGAGCAGCATCGACAGGATGGCGGTGACAAGGGCCGCGATGCCGAAGACGCGCAGGATCGCCTTGCGCTCGGCGGCGACGATCTTGTCGATGTCGCCGCCTTCGGTCGACAGCATCAGCACGCCCAGGACGGCACGAAAGCGCTGGATCGGCACCGCCACCGAAACGATCTGCTCGCCCTGCTCGCTGACGCGCACGATGGTCGAAGGGCTGCCGGTGAGCGCCTTGACCACTTCCGGGAAAGCGGCGCCATTGCCGCCCGGCTGCTCGTGATAGACCGGCAGCTCGGTGTTGCGGAAGAAGTCGAAGACAAATTTCTGGATGCGCTCGACCAGATCGGGCTCTTCTTCCTCGACCGGCGGCAGGTCGTAGCGCAGGATCTGGCCACGCGAATAGAGGTGGCGCGAATCGAGCAGCAGATTGGCGTCGCGGTCATAGATGCGGGCGCGGGTCCTGGTCGGCGAGATCAGCCTTCGCAGCACCGGGGCAACACGCTCCGGGTTGATGGGGAAATCGAGATTGTCGAGCTGGTCGGAGCCCGGCCCCAGGCTTTCGCCGGCCTGCAGTTCAAGCAGCTTTTCCGGGTCGATGCTGATCGAATCCGTCTCGACCGTCGCCGAAGCGGCGATGGCGCCGGCGATGATCTCGCCCTGGGTCATCAGGCTTTCGACGCGGGCGTCGATCAGCCCGTCGCGGAAGGTGTTGAGATAGAGGATGCCGGTCACCAGGACGGCGAGGCCGGCAAGGTTGAGGAACAGGATACGCCGCGTCAGGCTGGAAAAGATGTGATGGCCAAGGAAGCGGCGCATCGGCACCGTGATCTTCGAGACGAAGGACGGCATGATCCGCGACGGCCGCCTGGAGGCGCCCGCCGGTCTTGTTCGCTGTGCTTCCACTGCCATCGAATAGCAGGCCCTGCTACTTATGCTTCGCGGAACCGGTATCCGACTCCGTAAAGGGTTTCGATCATCTCGAAGTCGTCGTCGACGGCCTTGAACTTCTTGCGCAGCCGCTTGATGTGGCTGTCGATGGTGCGGTCGTCGACATAGACCTGTTCATCATAAGCCGAATCCATCAGCGCATCACGGCTTTTTACGACACCGGGACGCTGCGCCAGCGAATGCAGGATCAGGAACTCGGTGACGGTGAGCGTCACCGGCTCGCCCTTCCAGGTGCAGGTGTGGCGCTCCTGGTCCATGACGAGCTGGCCGCGCTCGAGAGAGCGGGCCTGCTGGCTGGGTGTCTTGGCGGCGGCCTCGCGGGCACTGGCGCGGCGCAGCACGGCGCGCACGCGCTCGACCAGCAGGCGCTGTGAGAAGGGTTTGCGGATGAAATCGTCGGCGCCCATCTTGAGGCCGAACAATTCGTCGATCTCGTCGTCCTTGGAGGTCAGGAAGATCACCGGCAGGTCGGACTTCTGGCGCATCCGGCGCAGCAGTTCCATGCCGTCCATGCGCGGCATCTTGATGTCGAGGATGGCAAGGTTCGGCGGGCGTGCCGCCAGGCCTTCCAGCGCCGACGCACCATCCGTGTAGGTCTCGACGCGATACCCCTCGGATTCCAGGGCGATCGACACCGATGTCAGAATGTTGCGGTCGTCATCGACAAGCGCGATTGTTGCCATTTCAAGCGGCTCCCTCATGAGCTGTCCCTTCTGTCGTAGAGAAGGGGCTTTTGCAGGACAAATTAGGTACAAAATGTGGCATAGGCCTTGTCCGCTGTCACGCGCGGCATGCCGGCGGCCACAATCCTACCTCGACAGGGATTGGACGAACGTACATCGCCAATCCTTTGGGCAACCGCCAAACTTTTTGCACATATAAACGATTTAAACAACTTTCAAAATATTTAAATCGATTAATGATTTGATATCATTCGTCTTTTCTGGTTCTGACCATCTCAGCCCGCGTAGTGGGCGTGCCGGGAACGTGCCGGCAAAGATGCGGCAAATCCAAGAGGGACACTCGATGTCGGAAGTCGGCAAACGCAATTCCGCCTGCGCGATCGATCATATCGGCCTGAAAACCACCGGCGTGGTGCGCTATAATTTCGGTGCGGCTGCTCTTTATGAGGACTCGATCCGGCGCGGCGAGGCCCGCTTGACCGCACATGGCGCGTTGGTCGCCGAGACAGGCCAGCATACCGGCCGCTCGCCCAAGGACAAGTTTGTCGTCCGCAACAGCGACACCGAACCGCATGTCTGGTGGGACAACAACAAGGCAATTTCACAAGCCCAGTTCGACACGCTGCTCGCCGATTTCCAGACGCATGCCGCGGACAAGGATCTATACGTCCAGGACCTGATCGGCGGCGCCGATGCGGAGCTGAAGCTGCCGACCAGGGTGATCACCGAATTTGCCTGGCACTCGCTGTTCATCCGCAATCTGCTCATTCGTCCCGATGCCGCCGAGCTCGAGCATTTCGTGCCTGACATGACGATCATCGACCTGCCGTCCTTCCGCGCCGATCCCGCCCGCCACGGCAGCCGCGCTGAAACGGTGATCGCCGTGGATCTCACGCGCAAGATCGTGCTGATCGGCGGCACCTCCTATGCCGGCGAGATGAAGAAGTCGGTGTTCACCATGCTCAACTATCTGCTGCCGGCGAAAGGCGTGATGCCGATGCATTGCTCGGCCAACGAGGGTATGGCCGGCGACGCAGCCATCTTCTTCGGCCTGTCGGGCACCGGCAAGACGACACTCTCGGCCGATCCCTCGCGCACGCTGATCGGCGACGACGAGCATGGCTGGGGACCCCACGGCATCTTCAATTTCGAAGGCGGCTGCTACGCCAAGACGATCAAGCTGTCGGCGGAAGCCGAGCCGGAAATCTTCGCCACCACGCAGCGCTTCGGCACGGTGCTGGAAAATGTCGTGCTCGACGCTGATGGCGTGCCGGATTTCAACGACGGAAGGCTGACCGAAAACACACGCTGCGCCTACCCGCTGGATTTCATCCCCAACGCCAGCAAGACCGGCCGCGCCAACCATCCGAAGAACATCATCATGCTGACCGCCGATGCGTTCGGCGTGATGCCGCCGATCGCGCGGCTGACCCCGGCGCAGGCGATGTATCATTTCCTCTCCGGCTACACCGCCAAGGTGGCCGGAACCGAAAAGGGCGTGACCGAGCCCGAAGCGACGTTTTCGACCTGTTTCGGCGCACCGTTCATGCCGCGCCATCCATCGGAATACGGCAATCTGCTGCGCGAGCTGATTGCCCGCCACGGCGCCGATTGCTGGCTGGTCAACACCGGCTGGACCGGCGGCGCCTACGGCACCGGCAAGCGCATGCCGATCAAGGCGACGCGCGCCTTGCTTGCCGCCGCACTCGACGGCTCGCTCAAGACGGCCGAGTTCCGCACCGACCCTCATTTCGGTTTCGAGGTGCCGGTGGCGGTTCGAGGCGTCGACAGCGCCATTCTCGACCCGCGCTCCACCTGGGCCGACAAGGCCGGCTATGACCGGCAGGCGGCAAGGCTGGTCGGCATGTTCGCCGTCAATTTCGAGAAATTCGAAAGCCATGTCGACGCCGTGGTGCTGGGTGCGGCGCCGCGCATGCAGGAAGCCGCGGAGTAATCGCGCCACAAGGTTCAGCTTCGTTGAAAGGCCCGGTTCGATCGGGCCTTTTCTTTTTCGATCCGCCGCGCCATGACTGCGGCATGGCGAGCGACGACAATATCTTCATATCAGGCGATGCGGTGATCCATCCGGGCGACCTGCACGAGGATTTCATCCGCTCGTCCGGTCCCGGCGGCCAGAACGTCAACAAGGTGGCGACGGCGGTGCAACTGCGCTTCGACGCCGCCAACGCAGCGGGTCTGTCGGAGCGCGTGCGCGAGCGGACGATCAAGCTTGCCGGCCAGCGTGCCACCAAGGACGGCGTCATCGTCATCGAAGCGGGCCGCTTCCGCACCCAGGAACAGAACCGGGCGGATGCGCGGGCACGGCTGACGGCATTGGTCGCCAAGGCCGCCGAGCCGCCACCGCCGCCGCGCAAGAAGACGCGGCCGTCGAAAGGTGCCGTGGAACGGCGGCTGAAGAGCAAGGCCGGGCGCGGCACGATCAAGAAGCTGCGCGGCCGGGTGGAGAACGATTAAGCACCGCGAAGCTGCAACGCGCGGGTGGCTTCCAATTCTGGGTTGCAGATGGCAAGCTGCGATCACCCACCACAGCAATGGAGACCAACGATGGGCATGTTCGATTTCGTCAAGAGTGTCGGCAAGAAACTGGGCATCGGCGGTGACGACGAAGCCGCACCCACGGCCGACACACTCAAGAAGGAGCTCGATTCGCACAAGCTCGGCACCGATGGCGTCGAGGTCGTCGTCAACGGCGATACGGCGGTGCTGAAGGGTGTGGTCAAGGACCAGTCGATTTTCGAGAAGGCGGTCATCGCCGTCGGCAACACGCTCGGCGTCTCCAAGGTGCAGGCGGACGAATTACAGGTCGCGCCAGCACCTGGCACGGCCGCCGCCCCCGCCAAGGAGCCCACCTTTTACACCGTGAAGAAGGGCGACAATCTCTGGAAGATCGCCGAGAAAAGCTACGGCAAGGGCCAAGGCGTCAAGAACACGGTCATATTCGAGGCCAACAAGCCGATGCTGACCCATCCCGACAAGATCTATCCGGGCCAGGTGCTGCGCATCCCCGACCTCGCCTAATCGAGGCTACTGCCAATTCGACAAGAGCGGCGGCTTTCGGGTCGCCGTTTTCATTTGATCGTGACATTTTACGGTTCCGAACCATCCAAAAGGCGATCGAATCCGTGCTCGTTCTGCCCAAAGGCGTCCGCCACATGCCGGCCTACCTGTCACGCACCGTGCAGGAAGAACTGGTCGACGAGGTGAGACGGATCGTGCAGCAGGCGCCGCTGTTCGTGCCGGCCATGCCGCGCACCGGCAAGGAGATGAGCGTGCGCATGACCAATTGCGGGCCGCTGGGCTGGGTTACCGACAAGGAGCACGGCTATCGTTACCAGCCGGCGCATCCGCTAACCGGGGAGCCTTGGCCGCCAATTCCGGATGCGCTGCTCGACCTGTGGCGCGAGGTCTCGGGCTATCCGCATCCGCCGGAAGCGTGCCTGATCAATTTCTACACGGCGGATGCGAAGATGGGCCTGCATCAGGACCGCGACGAGACCGATTTTTCGGCGCCGGTCGTCTCCGTCTCGCTCGGCGACGACTGCCTGTTCCGGGTTGGCCAGACCACGCGTGATGGCGCCACCAAGTCGTTCAGGCTGCAAAGCGGTGACGTCGTGGTGCTCGGCGGTGAGGGGCGGCTGTGCTTTCACGGCGTCGATCGGATCTATCCCTCGACCTCGGCACTGCTGAAAAACGGTGGGCGGATCAATTTGACATTGCGACGGGTGACGAAGCCGGCCGTCACAGCTTCCTGAGCGCCACTTCCTCGATCAGGTGGTCGGCCCCCTTGCGCAGGATCAAGTCGGCGCGGGCCCGCGTCGGCAGGATGTTCTCGCGCAGATTCTTCAAATTGATGTTGGTCCACAGCCCTTCGGCGATGGCGCGCGCCGAACCCTCCGACAGCTGCGAGTAGCGGTGAAAGAAGGAGTCCGGATTGCGGAAGGCGGTCTCACGCAGCCGCATGAAGCGGGAAATGTACCAGTTGTGGATCAGCTTCTCGTCGGCATCGATGTAGATGGCGAAATCGAAGAAGTCCGACAGGAAAGGCACGATCTTGCCGTCCTGCGGCAGCTTGCCGGGCTGCAGGACATTGATGCCTTCGAAGATCAATATGTCGGGCCGGTCGATGGTGACGAACTCGCCGGGAATGACGTCATAGGTGAGGTGCGAATAGACCGGCGCGCGGACATCGGGCAGCGCCGACTTGATGCCCGACAGGAAGCGCAGCAGCGCGCCGACATCGTAACTGTCTGGAAAACCCTTGCGCTCCATCAGGTTCTCGCGGCGCAGGACCTCGTTGGGCAGCAGGAAGCCGTCGGTGGTGATGAGATCGACCTTGGGGCTCGACGGCCAGCGCGCCAAAAGCTCCTTCAGCACGCGTGCGGTCGTCGATTTGCCGACCGCGACGGAACCGGCGATGCCGATGATGAAGGGCGTCTTGACCACGTCGACCGCGTTGAAGAAGGCCTGGCGTTGCCGAAACAGCAGCTGGCTCGCTTCGACATGAGCCGACAACAGCCGCGACAGCGACAGATAGATGCGCGTGACCTCTTCGAGATCGACCGGATCGTTGAGCGAGCGCAGGCGGCGGAATTCGTCCGCGCTCAGCGTCAGCGGCGTGTCGGCGCGGAATTGCGACCATTGCTCGGCGGAGAAGAAGCGAAACGGGGAATACTTCTCGGTCGGCGCGAGCTGATCCATCGAGATACCTGCCCTTCCTCGCGGTCAGCCCTTGGGCCGTGACGCCTTCTCGGCGATGCCCGAACGCCGGGTGCGGCCTTCGAGCTCCTTGAGCACGTCGCTCAGCGAAACCCCCGAGAGGCCGAGAACGACGAGCCAATGATATATAAGATCGGCACTTTCCGAAACGAGGGCCTGTTTGTCGCCCTTGACTGCGGCAATCACCGTCTCGACTGCTTCCTCGCCGAGTTTCTGCGCCGCCTTGTCGATGCCGCGCGCGAACAGTTTTGCCGTCCACGAGTCCGGGTCGCCGGAATGGGCGCGTTCCCTGATGGTTTCTTCAAGATCTGACAGCGAAAACTCAGCCATGGCGCCATCTATCTGCTTGTTTAGGCATGATCTTTTCCGAAAACCGGTTCCCACTTTTCGGGATCATGCTTTAGGGCCGATTATTCACAGAGTCCAGCCGCATCGGCAGCCCTGCGGCGGCCATATGCGCCTTGGCCTGCGCTATCGTGTAGGTACCGAAATGGAAGATGGACGCGGCCAGCACCGCGCCGGCATGGCCGTCGCGAATGCCTTCGACCATGTGGTCGAGCGTGCCGACGCCGCCGGAAGCGATGACCGGCGCACGCACGGCGTCTGATATCGCGCGGGTCAGCGCGATGTCGTAGCCGGCCTTGGTGCCGTCGCGATCCATCGAGGTCAGCAGGATCTCGCCGGCGCCGCGATCGACCATTTTCCGCGCGAACTCGACCGCGTCGATGCCGGTCTTTTCGCGCCCGCCATGGGTGAAGATTTCCCAGCGGTCGGCCTCACCGGTGGCGGACACTTTCTTGGCGTCGATGGCGACGACGATGCACTGGTTGCCGAACTTGTCGGCGGCCTCGGCAACGAAATCCGGGTTCTTCACCGCCGCCGTGTTGATCGACACCTTGTCCGCGCCGGCCAAGAGCAGCTTCCTGATGTCGGCGACCTGGCGCACGCCGCCGCCGACGGTCAGCGGCATGAAGCATTGTTCGGCGGTGCGTGCGATGACGTCGAAGATGGTTTCGCGATTGTCCGACGAAGCAGTGATGTCGAGGAAGCAAAGCTCGTCGGCGCCGGCCGCGTCATAGGCCTTGGCCGCCTCGACCGGATCGCCGGCGTCGACGAGATCGACGAAGTTGACGCCCTTGACGACACGGCCGTTCTTGACGTCGAGACAGGGGATGACACGGGCTTTCAGCATCAGCGGCCCTCTATCGTGGCGATGAGATCGTTCAGCAATTGACCGACCAGCGGCGGCACATCGGCCTGCGCGTCGAAAGCCGGGTCGTAGGCGGAGACGGTGATGCCGACGACCGGCACCGCAATCGCCATGGCGCAAGTGGCGTCGCGCAACTGCTCCGGGCTCGGGCCGCCCGAAGTGATATAGCGGTTGGCCTGCAACTCGCGGGGATCATGCACGTCCATGTCGAGATGCATGTGCACGCGTTTGGCGCCGGCGATCTTCAGTCTTTCGGTCGCCTGGGCCACCCCGGAGCATTCCGTCCGCACGATCGGCAATGTCTCCAGCAGCCGCTTCTCGTCCGGATCGAGATCGCGCGCGTTGACGAGCACGCAACGCGACGGATCGATCGGCTTGAAGCCGGGAATGGCCGAAGCCATCGGCCTCCAGCACAGGCCAAGCACCGTCGCCAGCGCCATGCCGTCGAGAAACCCGTACGCCGATGTCTCGGGCGTGTTGAGGTCGCCATGCTGGTCGGCCCAGATGATCGCATCGGCGTCCTCGCCGGCGACCGCACCGGCTGATGTCAGGCAGTTTCCCGCAAGGACGATGGGAAACCGGCCGGCGTCACGGGCAAGGCGAACCTCGGTCGCAACCGCGTTGCAGACAGCAAAGCCGGTGGCGATCTCGCGCTCCTGGATGTCTCCGACCCTGCCGATGTCTTCCACCGTAACGTCATGGCCGGCCATGGTCAGCGCGTCGACGAGCCCGCCTGATATCAGTGCGTCCGGGCCCTGGCCCATGCCGCCATGGTAATGGCCGCTGTCGTAGGAGGCCAGGATGATGGAGATTTTCACGTCCGCGTCTCCGCCCTGCCCTGCAGGATCGCCAGGGCCTCGGCCGGATCGATGCGGCCGTCATAGAGCGCGCGCCCGGAGATCGCCCCTTCGAGCTTTTGCGCATCGGGCATGGTCATGCGCACGATGTCGGCGATCGAGGCGAGGCCGCCCGACGCGATGACCGGGATCGATACGGCATCGGCGAGATCGATGGTGGCGTCCCAGTTGATGCCGGTCAAAACGCCGTCGCGGTCGATATCGGTGTAGATGATGGCGGCGACTCCGGCGCCCTCGAATTTCCTCGCCAGTTCGACGACGCCGAGGCTCGACGCCTCGGCCCAGCCCTCGACGGCGACCTTGCCGCCCTTGGCGTCGATGCCGACGGCGACCTTGCCCGGAAACGCCTTGCAGGCCTGTCTGACCAGGTCCGGGTCACGCACCGCCACCGTGCCGAGGATGACACGGGCCAGCCCGCGATCGAGCCAGTCCTCGATCTGCGCCAGCGTGCGGATGCCGCCGCCGAGCTGCACAGGGTTCTTCGTCGCCTTGAGGATGGCGCCGACCGCCGCGCTGTTGACGCTCTGGCCCTGGAAAGCGCCGTTGAGGTCGACGACATGCAGCCATTCGAAGCCCTGTTGCTCGAAGGCCCGCGCCTGCGCTGCAGGATCATCGTTGTAGATGGTCGCGGTGGCCATGTCGCCGTGCTTCAGGCGCACGCACTGGCCGTCCTTGAGATCGATGGCGGGGAAAAGGATCATCCGTTCAGGCGCCTTCCACAATGGCGAAATGCGATGTCGAATAGAGACGTCGGAACTTCAGCGCCGCCTGGTATTCGGGCGAATGGAAGCAGGCGAGTGCGACCGCGTAGCTCTCGAACTCGATGATGACATGGCGATTGCCCGACGACCCTTCCGGGCTCGACGACTGACCGCCGCGGGTCAGGAATTTTGCGCCATATTTGTCGAAAGCCGCTTTGTTGGCGGCAATGTATAGCGGATAGTTTTCCGGATCGGTCACCTCGACCATCGCCATCCAGTAACCCTTCTTGCTCATCGGTTTCCCCTTTGCTTGAGCATGATCTCGGGACAAACGGGACCGTTTGTCCGAGAAAACCGGGGTCCACTTTTCGGGATCATGCTCTAGGGCCTCCAGCGCAGGAAATTGGTGATCAGGGCGAGGCCCAGCGCCTGGCTCTTTTCCGGGTGGAATTGCGTGCCGACGAGATTGTCGCGGGCGACGGCCGCCGTCACCGGGCCGCCATAATCGGCGACCGCCAGCACTTCGTCCGGCTTGCGCGCATCGAGGTGGTAGGAGTGCACGAAATAGGCGTGCAGCCCGTTGGTCCCGGTGGGAATGCCGGCAAACAGTGGATGCTGGCGTTTGAGTTCGATCGTGTTCCAGCCGATCTGCGGGATCTTCAGCGCCGGATCGGAAGGCATGATCTCCTTGACGTCGCCCGATATCCAGCCGAAGCCCTCGGTAATTGTCTTTTCAAGGCCGCGCTGCGACATCAGTTGCATGCCGACGCAGATGCCGAGGAAAGGCCGGCCCTTGACGATGGCGACATCTTCGACGGCTTCCCGCATGCCTTCGACGGCCTGCAGGCCGGCCGCGCAATCGGCATAGGCGCCGACGCCGGGCAGGACGATGCGATCGGCCGTGCGCACCCGCTCGGCATCGGCCGTCAGGTCGATCTGCGCCACGATGCCGGCTTCGCGCGCGGCGCGCTCGAAAGCCTTGGTGGCCGAGCGCAGATTGCCCGAGCCGTAGTCGATGATCGCAACCCGCATATCAGCTTCTTCCCGGAATCATGTCAGTTTCTTCCCGGTATGTGGGTCAGCCCCAGCGCAATGCCCGGCTGCGCTGGCCGCGCGAAGGCAGCATCGGGGACCATGCGCGGCGCCGGCACAACCTCATCGGCAAGCGCTTCCGCCTCCAGCGCATAGCGTGTGTCGGCATCGTCGAGCCAACCGGCTTCGACCGCGCCCCACTCGTGCCAACCACGCCGGCGAAGTGCCGCGATGCGCAGGCCTTGCCCTTCCAGGCCGACATAGAGCGAAACCAGCAACGACAGCAGCGACCCAGCCAGACCAAGGCCGAGCTTCTGGCCCAGCATCGAAAGCAGGCCCATGACGACGAAGGTAAGTGCTGCTTCGATCCACAGCCGATGCCAGGCGAACCATAGCGGCGGCACCAGGAGGCCCAGCCAGGTGAAGCCATCGCGGACAAAGGCCGTCGCATCAGCCTTTTCGCTGCGGCCTGGCGGTTCCATCACGACGTAGGTGGCCATGGCCTTATCCCTTCAACGATCCCTTGGTGGAGGGAACCGCATCCGGCTGGCGCGGATCGCGTTCGAGAGCAGCGCGCAGCGCGCGCGCCACCGCCTTGAAGCAGGTCTCGGCGATGTGATGGTTGTTGGCGCCATAGTGGTTGGTGACATGCAACGTAATGCCGGCATTCTGCGCCAGCGCCTGGAAGAACTCGCGCACCAGTTCGGTGTCGAAGGTGCCGATCTTCGGCGACGAGAACGAAACGTTCCAGACCAGGAAGGGACGGCCGGAGACGTCGATCGCCGCGCGCGTCAGCGTCTCGTCCATGGCAAGGTCGATCGAGGCATAGCGCATGATGCCGCGCCGCTCGCCGAGCGCCTTGGTCAAGGCCTGGCCGAGCGCGATGCCGGTGTCCTCGACCGTGTGGTGATCGTCGATGTGCAGGTCGCCCTTGGCCCTGACCGTCATATCGATCAGGGAATGGCGCGACAGCTGGTCCAGCATATGATCGAAGAAGCCGACGCCCGTAGCGATATCCGACTTGCCGGAACCGTCGACATGGATCGACACGGAGATGTCGGTTTCCTTGGTCTTACGGCTCGCTTCGGCGGAACGGGGCGGCATCACTCTATCCTTGTCCAGAGGTTCACATCGTGACCGGCTCAGAGGCTTCAAGCGCTCGCAAGCTTGAAAACGAAAGCCTTCTAGCAGCATGATCCGGCGATTGCCAGTTGCCTCTGGCAGCGGTATCGGCCTTGCCAGAGAGCGATTTGCAATCACCGGCCCCATGCATACATATGGCCGATCAAAGTTACTCGTACCGCGCCAATCGCCTTATCGGGATGGCGCTGCTCGGAGCCCAAGAAATGTCCAATGAACTGACCATGCACGCCACGACCATCGTGACGGTGCGCAAGGGCAACAAGGTGGTGATCGCCGGCGACGGCCAGGTCAGCCTTGGCCAGACCATCATGAAGGGCAACGCCAAGAAGGTGCGCCGCATCGGCAAGGGCGGCAATGTGATTGCCGGTTTCGCCGGCGCCACCGCCGACGCCTTCACGCTTTTGGAGCGGCTCGAGGCCAAGCTCGAACAATATCCCGACCAGCTGACGCGCGCCTGCGTCGAGCTCGCCAAGGACTGGCGCACCGACCGCTATCTGCGCCGGCTGGAAGCGATGATGCTGGTGGCAGACAAGTCAGTCTCGCTGGCGCTGACCGGCACCGGCGACGTGCTCGAACCCGAATTCGGCGTCATGGCCATCGGTTCGGGCGGCAATTACGCGCTGGCCGCGGCCCGCGCGCTGATGGACAGCGACAAGGATGCCGAGGAGATCGCCCGCAAGGCGATGCAGATCGCATCCGACATCTGCGTCTACACCAACAACAATTTCGTCGTCGAAACGCTCGATGCCGCCTGAAGAGGTGGTGACCTATGATTTTCGGCCGGTGACGGAGAAAGACCTGCCGATGATCGCCGGCTGGCTTGCCCAGCCGCATGTTGCAGAGTGGTGGGACGATCCGGAGACGGAAATCGCCGGGATTAGCGATCATATCGACTCGATTTCCGTCGAGCCGCTGATCGTCGAGCTCGACGGCAAGCCGATCGCCTATCTGCAGAGCTACGATCCGCATCTGGAAGACGACCACCCCTACGCCGACCAGCCGTTCGGCACGCTCGGCATCGACGTGTCGATCGGCGTGCCGGAGCTGGTCGGGCGTGGCCATGGCTCGGCGATCGTGCGCCAATTCGTCGAACAGCTTTTCGAGGAAGGTGTTCCGCGCGTCATCATCGACCCGGATCCCGCCAATGTCAGGGCGATCCGCGCCTACGAAAAGGCCGGCTTTGTTGCCTTTGACACCAGAACATCGGAGTACGGGCCAGCCCTGTTGATGGCGCGCGACGCGACGCAGGAGCCCAATTGATCAGCGCCGAAACCCTCGACAAGGCAGTCGCGAAAGGTTTGATCTCGCAGACCTTGCGCGATCAGTTGGAGGCCATGGAACGCGCGGTCGCTCTCGCCCCCGAGGCCAGGCCCGCCGGTGACGAGGGTGACGAGGAAAACCTGCGGCTGGTCGGCGGCGGCAACGATCTGTTCGTCACCGTGGGAACCGTTCTGCTCAGCGCCGGCTTCTTCTTTGTCCTCACCACCTTGCTTCCAGGCCAGACATTCTGGATCGCCGGCATCCTCGCGGTTTTCGCCTGGGGGCTCGCCGAAATCGTCACGCGTCAGCACCGGATGAAGCTATCGTCGTCCGTGCTTGCCCTGATTTTCATGGCCGCCATTCTGGCCGCTCTGGCGCTGCAAGTGGAGGCCAGCTTCGGCATACGCAAGCCGGAAACCATCTGGCAGCTATTGGCGTTGCGCCAGACGGCGTCCCGGGCCGGATATCTGTTCCTGGGCGGAGGAATAATCGCGGCGGCGATCTATTTCTGGCGCTTTCGCGTCCCCATCATTGCCGGGACCATCGCCATCGCCTTCACACTGCTTGCCTTCCTGCAAACGGCGATAATCCTGTATGACAGTGTGACAACCGGCGCGATTGCGCCGCCGCGCCTCGAGGACGTTCCCGAATTGCTTCGCGCGGCCCTTTACATGCCGCTGATCTGCGGCCTGATCGTGTTCGCAACGGGTGTCGCTTTTGACATTTACGACAGGGATCGACGCAAGATCTGGTCCGATTGCGCTTTCTGGCTGCATGTCGTCTCGGCGCCGATGCTGGTGCATCCGCTCTTTATCATGGCAACCGGCCAAAACGTCGTATTCGGACATATCGCGCCGGATGCCAATGCAACCATCATGCTGACGATTCTGATCCTTGGCTTCCTCTATGTCGCGCTGGCCATAGACCGCCGTTCGCTTCTGGTTCCTACATTGGCTTACTTCGGCTCGCTGGGCATCTATTATCTGGTGAATTCCGCCTCCGATTCGACGGGCATCCCGCCTTTTGCCTTGATCCTGGTCGTTGTTGGCGCGCTGATTATTCTGTTCGGGGCCGGCTGGCAGCGTATCCGGCGGATTGTGGTCAACCCCACCTTGCCGGCGGCCGTGATCCGCCGGCTGCCGCCGCTGAAGGCGTGACAGGGCTTTGTGATGATCGAGACGGCGACGCGAAACGAGGGGGAATGAACCGATGACGACACCGGCCACGGAAAACAGCTATTCGGCCTACGAAGACAGCTGGCGGATGGGGCTTCTGCTGGTGCTTGCCCTGGTCATCTTCCAGGCCGGGGCGCTCTACGGCATGGGGCGGACGCCGATCTGCACCTGCGGCTACGTCAAGCTCTGGCATGGCGTGGTGAACAGTTCGGAGAATTCCCAGCACATTTCGGACTGGTACACGTTCTCGCACATCATCCACGGCTTCCTGTTCTATGCGCTGGCGCGGTTCCTGTTCCCGCGTTCGCCGATCGGCCTGAGGCTGGCGTTCGCCGTCTTCATCGAGGGCGGCTGGGAGCTGCTGGAAAACAGCCCGTTCATCATCGACCGCTACCGCGCCGGCACCATTTCGCTCGATTACTATGGCGACAGCATCATCAATTCGGTGTCGGACACACTGGCCATGGTGCTGGGATTTGTGATGGCGCGAAGGCTACCTATATGGGTGATCGTCAGCCTCGCCATCATCTTCGAACTCGGCACCGGCTACCTCATCCGGGACAATCTGACACTCAACGTGATCATGCTGCTGCATCCGTTCGAGGCCATCAAGCAGTGGCAAAGTGGAATTTAGTGATATGAGCACATTTTCTCCCCGCGAAATCGTTTCGGAACTCGACCGCTTCATCATCGGCCAGAAGGACGCCAAGCGCGCCGTGGCCATTGCCTTGCGCAACCGCTGGCGCCGCCAGCAGCTGGAAGGCCAGATGCGCGAAGAGGTGATGCCCAAGAACATCCTGATGATCGGGCCGACCGGCGTCGGCAAGACGGAAATCTCGCGCCGCCTGGCGCGGCTGGCCGGTGCGCCTTTCGTCAAGGTCGAGGCGACCAAGTTCACCGAAGTCGGCTATGTCGGCCGCGATGTCGAGCAGATCATCCGCGACCTCGTCGAGATCGCCATCGGCCTGGTGCGCGAGAAGATGCGTGAGGACGTCAAGGCGCGCGCCCACGTCAACGCCGAGGAACGTGTGCTGGAAGCACTGGTCGGCAAGACGGCGAGCCCGGCCACCCGCGACAGTTTCCGCAAGAAGCTGCGCGACGGCGAGCTCGACGACAAGGAAATCGAGGTCGAGGTTGCCGACACCGGCAGCGGCGGCATGCCCGGATTTGAAATCCCCGGCATGCCGGGCGCCAATATCGGCGTGCTGAACATCAACGACATGCTGTCGAAGGCGATGGGCGGCAAGAAAACCAAGATGCGCAAGACGACGGTGAAGGAGTCCTACGACCTGCTGGTCAATGACGAGTCCGACAAGCTGCTCGATCAGGACGAGGTGGTGCGCCGGGCGCTCGATGCCGCGGAAAACGACGGCATCGTCTTCCTCGACGAGATCGACAAGATCGCGGCGAGATCGGACATTTCCGGCGGGCCCTCGCGCGAAGGCGTGCAGCGCGACCTGCTGCCGCTGGTCGAAGGCACCACGGTGGCGACCAAATACGGACCGTTGAAGACGGATCACATCCTGTTCATCGCCTCCGGCGCCTTCCACGTCTCGAAGCCGTCCGACCTGTTGCCGGAATTGCAGGGCCGCCTGCCAATCCGCGTCGAACTGCGGGCGCTGGAGAAGGACGATTTCGTGCGCATCCTAACCGAGACCGAGGCCAGCCTGATCAAGCAGTATATCGCGCTGATGAAGACCGAGGGCGTCGAGTTGACCTTCACCGAAGACGCCATCGATTCGCTCGCCGGCATCGCCGTCGATCTCAACGCCAGCGTCGAGAACATAGGCGCCAGGCGCCTGCAGACGGTGATGGAGCGGGTGCTGGACGAAATCTCCTACGATGCGCCCGACCGCAACGGAACGAGCGTCACTATCGACGCCGCCTATGTCGAAAAGCATGTCGGCGATCTGTCCAGGAATACCGACCTGTCGCGGTTCATCCTTTAAACGACGGCGCCGAAACGTTCCGGCGCCGGTCCAGGCAACATTTTCCGGCAAGCAAAATCATGTGTGGCCAGATGGTACCATCTGGCCACCTTTCGTCCTGCCGGGTGAAGGGGCGCTCTCGACTCGACCAAGAGCTTTACCTAGTTTGCGCGGCAATTCTCGATCTCTTGGTTGACGCAATTCCGGAAAACCGTTTCACACTTTTCCTGGAATTGCTTGGGCGGCGGGTGCATGAAAAAACTGATCCTGGTCATTCTCGGCTTGACGCTGGCGGCGACGCTGTTCGCCGCCGAGGCAGCGACATTGGTGCCGCCGGGAAATCGCAATGCCGTGCAGCCCGACATTCCCGGCGCCTCCAGCCGGCGCACGCAGGCGACCAACACCAGCTTCCAGGCGAAGTACCGCAAGGTCTATGCCCTGCTGCAGAACGACGCCGAATTGCGCGGCAAGATCAGGAAGGCGGCGGCCGCCTACGGCATCGATCCCCTGCACATCGTCGGCGCCATCGTCGGCGAGCACACCTACAATGTCGATGCTTATGACCGGCTGCAGACCTACTATGTCAAGGCGATCTCCTATCTCTCCAGCAAGCTGTCCTTCGCCTATGACGGCGAGGACATCACCGACTTCGTCCAGCGGCCGGAATTCAAGAAATGCACGGGGATGTCCGACAGCTACGATCTGTGGGAATGCCGCGAACAGGTGTGGAACCGTTCGTTTCGCGGCAAGTCGGTCGGCGGGACCAGCTTTCCCGACGACCGCTTCGGCGCCACCTTCTTCCAGCCTTATTATGCCGGCCAGACCTTCGGCCTCGGCCAGCTCAATCCGCTGACCGCCCTGCAGATGAGCGATCTGGTGCACAAGGTTTCGGGCCTGCCCAAGCTCGACGTCGGCGATCCCAATTCGGTCTACAAGACCATCATGGATCCCGACCTGACGCTGCCCTACGTCGCCGCGACGATCAGGAAATCGATCGATGCCTATAAAAGCATTGCCGGCTTCGACATTTCGGGCAATCCCGGGCTGACCGCCACGCTCTACAATGTCGGCAATCCGGAGCAGCGCGCTTATGCCCTGAAGGCGGAGAACGACAGGCGCCGCGCCGCCGGTGAGCCCGAAAAGCTGCCGGAAGAGAATTATTATGGTTGGCTGGTGAACGACAAACTGCCGGAGCTGAAGGCGCTGTTTTAGGGCTGGGGTTCAGAGCCTTTACCTGCCCCTTGTAGGGCAGGTCGGACCGAAGGTTAGGGGCGGTGCCGCACTCCCATCCCGCAGCTGCGCAGCGGCCCCCAAAAAGGGGGAGCGTAGGCTCAGGCCGCCAACAACGACTTCAGCTTCACGTCCTGCGAGCCCAGCGCTTCCGGCGCCGGCTTGGCGCGCTTGGCGATCAGCATTTCGGCCAGCCTGATGTCGCGGGCGACCGCGTTGCCGGGGCCGATGCCGCTGGCCGCGACCAGCCTGCCGTCTTCAGCCAAATGGAAGAGGATGAAGGCGCCGTCGCCGAGATCGCGGCGCACGGTGTTTTTGCCCTCGTCGGAGAGCCCGGCGATCTGCAGGGACAGACCATATTGATCCGACCAGAACCACGGCACCGCCGCATGCGCCTCGCCGGCGCCGAGCATGTTCCTGGCCGCCAGCGCGCCCTGTTCCTGGGCGTTGCGCCAGGCTTCCAGCCGCACGCGGCGGCCGCCATAGACGGCGAGCGGAAACGAGCAGCAATCGCCGGCGGCAAAGATGTCGGGATCGCTGCTGCGCAGCTCGGCATCGACTGCAATGCCATTGTCGATCGTCAGCCCCGCTTCGGCCGCAAGCCCGGTCACCGGCACGGCGCCGATGCCGATGATCGCGAGGTCGGCTGATATCTCCCGTCCGCCGGCAAGGGTGACGCGAACCTCGTTGCCATCGTCGGCGATGGACGCGATGCCGTCGCCGCACAGGATGTCGACGCCCTCGGCGACATGCGCCTCATGGATGATTTCCGCGACCTCCGCCGGCACGCCGCGCATCAAGATGCGAGGCTGCGCCTCGATGACGGTGACCGCGGCACCGAGCTTGCGAGCCGCGGCGGCGAGTTCGAGGCCGATAAAGCCGCCGCCGATGATGGCGATACGGTTGCCGGGGGTGAGATGCGCGCGAATGGCGAGCGCATCAGCGAAGGTTCTGAGATAGACGCAGCGCGGACCCAGGCCCGGCATCGGCAGCTTGCGCGGCGTCGAACCGGTTGCCAGCAGGAGCTTTTCGTAAGGCAGGACCGATCCGTCCGACAGGCGCACAGTATGCGCCGTGCGGTCGATCGCGACGGCCTGGACGGAATGGACATGCCGGATCGACTTCTCGGTCAGAATTGCGTCGCTGGCGATCGCCTTGATCCCGGGCGCATCGCTGGCCATCGCCTCCTTGGACAGAGGCGGGCGCTCATAGGGCAGATGCGGCTCGTCGCCGACCAGCGTCACCGGCCCCTGATAATCGAGGTCGCGCAGCGCCAATGCCGCCCGCCCGCCGCATTCGCCGGCGCCGATGATGAGCATCCCCCCCGCCATATCGGTCATCCGATCTGGATCAGGACTTTGCCGGCATCGACCTTGACCGGATAGGTCTTGAGATTGACGCAGACCGGCGCACCGCGGGCGTCACCCGTCTTGTAGTTGAAGCGCCCATTGTGCTTGGGGCATTCGATGATGTCGTCCATCACCAGCCCGTCGGCCAGGTGCACCTTTTCATGCGTGCAGAGGCCGTCGGTGGCGAAGAACTCGTCGTCGGGGCTGCGATAGATGGCGAAGGTGCGGCCGCCATGGTCGAAGCGCATCACATCCTCCTCGTCTATGTCGCCGGTGGCGCAGGCCTCGACCCAGTCGCTCATTCAAGTCCTCCCAAAAGCAAAAAAGTGCGCAGCGGTTTTCCGTCCGGAATTGCGTTAAATAAACAGTCTAGATCGGATGGAAGCACGATCATTCCGCCGCGGCGGCGATAGTGTCGTTGTGGAATTCCTCGCGATATGGCCGTGCGGTCGGCGGCAGCTCGCGCTTGAGGAAATAGTCCTCGTTGCGCAGCTGGCGCAGGAAGACCGGGATCATCTCGCGGTAGCCGGCCAGGATCGACGGTGTCGGTTCCGGCAGATCGTGCTTGATCAGTTCGTGCAGCCTCGGCAGCGCATGATAGGGCACCATCGGAAACATGTGATGCTCGACATGGTAGTTCATGTTCCAGTAGATGAAGCGGCTGATCGGGTTCATGTAGACGGTGCGGCTGTTCAGCCTGTGGTCGGTGACATTGTCGGCCAGGCCACCATGCTGCAGCAGCCCGACCATGACATGGTGCCAGGCGCCGTAGAGCCTGGGCAGGCCGACCAGCATCAGCGGCAGGAACGAACCGGTGTAGAGCGCCAGCCCGACGGTGGCGGCATAGATCGCCGTCCAGATGCGGGCGACGCGGATCGCCTTGGGCTGCTCCTGTTCTGGAATGAAGGTCTTTTCGGCGGCGCTGACGGTGCCGGCGGCGTTGCGCAGCATATCGCTCATCGCATGCCAGGCGTCGAGCACGCCGACGAAGCCCAGCATGGCGCGAACCAGATCCGGCGGCCGCATCACCGAGATTTCCGGGTCGCGGCCGACGATGATGGTGTCGGTGTGGTGGCGCGTGTGGCTCCAGCGCCAGGTCACCGGATTGCGCATGATCATGAAGCAGGCGATCTGATAGACCGCATCGTTCATCCATTGCGTGCGGAAGGCGGTGCCGTGACCGCATTCGTGCCAGCGTGAATCCGTCGAGGAGCCGTAGAGCACGCCATAGACGAAGAAGAACGGCACGCACCACCATGTGCCCCAGAGCCAGGCGCCGCCGGCGCCACTGACGATCAGGGCGGCGAACCAGATCGCGGTATCGCGGATCGCCGGCCCGTCGGAGCGCTGCATCAGCTCCTTCATCTGCTTGCGCGGTATGTCGGTGTGATACCACTCGGCCGCCGACAGGCCGGTCTCGACGGCGAGCTTGGCGTCGCGGCCGATCAGGCTGTAGTCACGCCGGGACGGCGCAGTGGACATGATTGCCTCCCTCGGCAAAGGCATCCGCCAGAGCGAATGCCATGAAATCCCTTGGCTTCGGGCGTCAAAGTAACGCCGACTGATGATAGACTCAACATCATAAAGATAGTTTCTATCATTTCCCATCAGGATGATGTACGAAGGGCTCGAGCAAACCCGACGAGGCAAGCATGGTGAAGCGGCCGACAATATCCGATCTGGCGCGCATCTCGGGCGTCAGTGTCGCCACCGTCGACCGCGTGCTGAACAACCGGCTGCCGGTGCGCGAAGAGACAGCGCGCCGCGTCTACGAGACCGCTACCGACATCGGCTACCACGCCGCCGGCCTTATCAAGCAGCGCATGCGCCAGGAGTTGCCGGAGTACCGCCTGGGCTTCCTGCTGCTGCGGGGCAACGATGCCTTCTACGGTGACTTCGCGCGGGAACTCGAACTGGCCATCTCGCAATCGCAGCGCTTCCGCGGCGTTGCGAGCATCGATTTCGCCAGCTCCCTGGCTCCCGACGAGATCGCCTCCCAGATGCGCAGGCTGGCGGCGAAATCGAGGGCCATCGCCGTTGTCGGTCCGGACCATCCGACCCTGACAGCGGTCGTGGAAACCTTGAAGGCGAGAGGACAGCCGGTCTTTTCGGTGCTGTCCGACTTTGCCGCCGGCATCCGGGAGGGCTATATCGGCCTCGACAACCGCAAGGTCGGGCGCACCGCCGCATGGATGATCTCCAAGGCAGCCAAGCGGCCCGGCAAGGTCGCCCTCTTCGTCGGCAGCCACCGCTTCCACGGCCATGAGCTGCGCGAGATCGGCTTTCGCTCCTTCTTCCGCGAGCATGCGCCGGAGTTCAGCGTGCTTGAAACGCTGGTCAATCTGGAAGCCAACCAGGTGACCCATGACGCGATGATCGATCTTCTGGCGCGCTATCCGGATCTTGCCGGCTGCTACGTCGCCGGCGGTGGCATGGAAGGCGCGGTCTCGGCGCTGCGGGCAGCGAAGCCCGCGACCATGCCGGTGGTCGTCTGCAACGAGATCAACGCCGAGTCGCGCGCGGCACTCGCCGACAACATCCTCACCATGGTGATCTCGACCCCGCTCGCCGCTTTATGCCGTGAGCTCGTCGACCTGATGGCGCATGCCATCGAAACCGGCGCCGCCAACGCTCCGGGCCAGACCTTTCTGCCCTTCGACGTCTATCTGCCGGAAAACATCTAGCCAGCCGCCGCGCAAGGTGCCGAGGCAAATGATAGAATCCATCAGAGCGATGCGTAAATCGGCCCGCAGGCCGCGGAATCGCCCTTGACGCCCCGATGTGAAATGGAATAAATATTTCATCATCTGTATATTTTGGTTCTTTCGTTCCGGAATATCTGTTTCAAACAGAGGGTTTGACGTTCCAGCCAACGGCAAGCGTCACCCGGAATAGAAACGACATCAGGGAGAGATTCCCCGGGGAGATCGGGGATTCCGGATAAATCGGTGAAACCGGACACCAATATGTGGAGGAGAAACACAATGAAGAAATTGATTTTAGGCGTCGCCTTCGCGGCGCTGATGAGTTCATCCGCCCTGGCCGCCAAGGTTGGCGTGTCGATGGCCAAGTTCGACGACAACTTCCTGACCGTGCTGCGCAACGGCATGATCGAGCAGGCCAAGGGCATGAGCGGCGTCGAGTTGCAGGTCGAGGACGCACAGAACGACGTTGCCAAGCAGCTTGACCAGATCAAGAACTTCGCCGCTTCGGGCGTCGACGCCATCATCGTCAACCCGGTCGACACTTCGGCCACGCAGGCGATGTCGGATGCCGCCGCCGCAGCCAAGATCCCGCTGGTCTATGTCAACCGCGAGCCGGTCAACGTCGACACGCTGCCCGACAACCAGGCCTTCGTCGCCTCGAACGAAGCCGATTCCGGCACGCTCGAGACCAAGGAAGTCTGCCGCCTGTTCAAGGAAGCCGGCAAGAAGGAAGCCAATGTCTATGTGATCATGGGCGAGCTTTCCAACCAGGCCGCCGTGCAGCGCACCAAGGACATCGACGATGTGATCGCGACGCCGGATTGCAGCTTCATCAAGATCATCGACAAGCAGACGTCGAACTGGAACCGCGACGAGGCGCAGAACCTGATGACCAACTGGCTGTCGACCGGCAAGCCGTTCGATGGCGTCATCGCCAACAATGACGAAAGTGCCATCGGCGCCATCCAGGCGATGAAGGCCGGCAACATCGACATGAAGGCGGTTGTCGTCGGCGGCGTCGATGCCACCCAGGACGCGCTGGCGGCCATGCAGGCGGGCGACCTCGACGTAACTGTGTTCCAGGACGCGGCCGGCCAGGGCGCCGGCGCTCTCGATGCGGCGCTCAAGCTCTCCAAGGGCGAGAAGGTCGAGCACAAGGTCTACGTGCCCTTCCAGCTGGTGACACCAGCCAACATCGACAAGTTCCTGAAGAAGAACTGAGCCGCCAGCGGTTCGATACGGAGCGGCGCTCTCGATCAAGACAGCGCCGCTCCCCTCTCTCCCTCAGCGCCGGCACGGCGCGAGGGCGACCGCGGCTGATGGAGGACAGAATACGTGGCACAGACATCTCATGGCGTCGGCGGCGTCGGTTATGATGCGAAGAAGCGCACATGGCCGGCCGAGTTCAATGTTTTTCTGGCACTGGTCATTCTCGTCGTCATCTTCGAACTGATCGGCCGCATCTTTCTCGGCGACAGCTTTCTGTTCAACACACGCAGCGATGTCGGCGGCATCTTCAACGAAGCGCGCCTGCAGATCATCATCCTGCAGGTGTCGATCGTCGGCATCATCGCCATCGGCGTGACACAGGTCATCATCACCGGCGGCATCGACCTGTCCTCGGGCTCGATCGTCGGCGCGACCGCCATGATCGCCATGAGCTTCGCCCAGGTGGCGACGGTCAACGGCAACCCCAATCCCAAGGCGATGTTCCTGGCGCAAGGCTGGACCGACCTGCCTGTCATCGTGCCGCTGCTGGTGGCGATCGCCTGCGGCCTCTTCGCCGGCCTGGTCAATGGCGCGCTGATCGCCTACACGCGCATTCCGCCGTTCATCGCCACGCTCGGCATGATGGTGACCGCGCGCGGCATCGCCAAATGGTGGTCCAAGGGCCAGCCGATCTCGTTTCCCACCGAGAGTTTCGCCAGCATCGGCAAAGGCCTGATGCCGGTCGTCATCTTCCTGTCGCTGGCCATCCTGTTCCAGCTGATCATGACCTATACGAGGTACGGCAAGCACTGTTACGCGATCGGCTCCAATGAGGACGCCGCGCGCATGTCCGGCATCAAGATCGCCAATCACAAGATCCTGGTCTACGTCATCGCCGGCATTCTCGCCGCGCTCGCCGCCGTGGTGCTGAGCTCCAAGAACCTGACCGCGCAGTCCGGCATGGGCGTGATGTACGAACTCGACGCCATCGCCATGGCGGTCATCGGCGGGGTCTCGCTGTCGGGCGGCCGCGGCTCGATCATCGGCACGGTGATCGGCTCGCTGATCTTCGGCGTCATCATCTCCGGCTTCACCTTCCTGCGCCTCGACGCCTACTACCAGGAGATGGTCAAGGGCGTGATCATCGTCGGTGCGGTGGTTCTCGACCAGTGGCGCCAACGCCTGCGGGCAATGAGGGCATGACCATGTCAGACATCGTCCTGAAGACCGAAAACCTGACCAAGCGCTATGGCGGCGTGCATGCGCTGGAAGGCGCGAACTTCGAGCTGCGCAAGGGCGAGCATGTCGCCATCATGGGCGACAACGGCGCCGGCAAATCGACCTTCGTGCGCCAGATCACCGGCGTCGAGCAGCGCACCAGCGGCCAGATCTGGTTCGACGGCAAGGAAGTGAATTTTGCCGGGCCGATCGAGGCCCGCACGGCGGGCATCGAGACCGTGTTCCAGAATCTGGCGCTGGCCGACGATCTCGACGTGCCGTCGAACCTGTTCCTCGGCCGCGAGAAGGTTTTGTTCAACCTCGGCCCGTTCTCGATCCTCGACCGCAAATACATGCGCAAGGCAACCGAGGCGGCGCTGGTCCGCACGGCGGTGAAGATCCCCAATCTGTCCAACACCATCCGCCACATGTCGGGCGGCCAGCGCCAGTGCGTGGCGATCGCCCGGACGGCGACCTTCGCCTCCAAGCTGATCATCATGGACGAGCCCACCGCCGCCCTTGGCGTGCAGGAGACCGCGCAGGTCGAAAACATCGTGCGTACGCTCAAGGACAATGGCGAGCCGCTGATCCTGATCAGCCACAATATGCGCCAGGTGTTCGATCTCTGCGACCGCATCGTCGTGTTCCGGCGCGGCCGCATCGTCGCCAATCTGCGCAAGGAGAACACCGACGGAAACGACATCGTCTCCTACATCACCGGCGCCAAGACCGGGGAGGCGGAACTCGCGGCCTAAAACAGGATGGTCATCCTGTTTTCTGGCGCGCTCGAAACATAGCCTTGCCACCTTTCCCCAAAAGCAAGGTGCGGACAACTCTCTCCAACCCATCCCCCCAGAGGAAATACCCATGACCGTTCGCTTCGCTCTCCTCGGTGCCGGCCGCATCGGCAAGGTCCACGCCCGTGCCGTCGGCTCCAATCCGCAGGCCAAACTGGTTGCGGTTGCCGATGCGTTCGAGAAGGCGGCCACCGAACTGGCCAGCGCCTATGGCGCCGAGGTGCGCAGCATCGAGGACATCGAGAAAGCCGGAGATATCGACGCCGTCATCATCTGCACGCCGACCGACACCCATGCCGATCTGATCGAGCGCTTCGCCAAGGCCGGCAAGGCGATCTTCTGCGAGAAGCCGATCGACCTCGACGTCAAGCGCGTCGAGAAATGCCTGGCCGTGGTCGAGAAGACCAAGGCGACGCTGATGGTCGGCTTCAACAGGCGCTTCGATCCACACTTCGCCGCCGTGCGCAAGGCGATCGACGACGGCGCCATCGGCACCGTCGAGATGGTCACCATCACCTCGCGCGATCCCGGCGCGCCGCCGATCGACTACATCAAGCGTTCGGGCGGCATTTTTCGCGACATGACCATCCATGATTTCGACATGGCGCGCTTCCTGCTCGGCGAAGAGGTCGTGGCGGTCAGCGCCCATGCCTCGGTGCTGGTCGACAAGAAGATCGGTGATGCCGGCGATTTCGATAGCGTCAGTGTCATCCTCGAAACCGCTTCCGGCAAGCAGGCCGTCATCTCCAACTCGCGCCGCGCCACCTATGGCTACGACCAGCGCATCGAGGTGCATGGCTCGAAAGGCATGGTCGCGGCCGAGAACCAGCGCCCGGTGTCGATCGAGCTGGCCAACGAGAAGGGCTATACCCGCCCGCCGCTGCACGACTTCTTCATGACCCGCTATCTCGACGCCTATGCCAATGAGATCGCTGCTTTCATCGCCGCAGCGACATTAGGCAAGAAGGCCGCGCCGAGCGGCGCGGACGGACTGGTGGCGCTGAAACTGGCCGACGCAGCGCTGAAATCAGCAACGACCGGCAAGACCGTCCGTCTCGACAAGTAAGAGAACCCTTAGGAAAAACCACAGGAGCAGAGCGATGAGCGCATCAGCCGATCGCAATTCACAGACACGCGCCATCGTCACCGGCGGCGCGCAAGGCATTGGCTTTGCCGTCGCCGAGGCCTTGGCCGATGAAGGCTGCCGGGCACTGGCGCTCATCGGCCGCTCGCAGGAGAAGGGCGACAAGGCTGTCGCCCATTTCAAGAAAGCCGGCGTCGATGCGATTTTCATCAGCGCCGATGTGTCAAAAGTGGCGGACTGCAAGCGCGCGGTCGCCACCGCGATCTCGCATTTCGGCACCGTCAACGCGCTGGTCAACGCCGCCGCCACTTCGGCGCGCGGTTCGCTGGTCGAAACCTCCGAAGAGTTGTTCGATACGATTTTCGATACCAATGTGCGCGGCCCGTTCTTCCTGATGCAGGGCGTGGTGGCGCATCTCCTTGAGAAGAAGGCACCCGGCTCGATCGTCAACGTGCTGTCGATGTCGGCGCATACCGGCCAGTCGTTCCTGACGCCCTATTCGACCAGCAAGGGCGCGCTGATGACGCTGACCAAGAACGTCGCCAATGCTTATCGCTACAACCGCATCCGCTGCAATGCGGTGCTGCCCGGCTGGATGGATACGGAAGGCGAGGACATCGTGCAGAAGAAGTGGCACGACGCGCCGGACGACTGGCTGGCGAAAGCCGAAGCGACGCAGCCGATGGGCCAGTTGGTCAAGCCGGACCAGCTTGCCCGTCTGATCAGCTACATGGTCAGCCCGCAGTCCGGTGTCATGACCGGGTCGCTGGTCGACTACGATCAAAGCATTGCGGGGGCGTCACCGGAGTAACGCCGGCGAGTCTCAAACGCCCATCACTTCGTCATCCACGGGCGGAGCAAGGAGCGTAGCGACGCAGCGCAGACCCGAGGATCCATGCCGCGACTTCTGAGCGTTGCTGCGGTGCGGAATTCTGCTCCGCTGCACCATTCGGCCAAAGTCACGGAATGGATCCCAGGGTCTCCGCGACGGAGCTTCGCTCCTGCTCCGCCCAGGGAGGACGAAGTTTGGGTGCTTCGGCCATCCCGAATTGTCTCCGCATCAGGGCACGTGACAAGTGCCTCCGCATCGACTATATGAGCCTCATGATCAACCTGACCGCCACATATTGGTACTTTAGGAGCTCGCTGGCGGCGGGAGGATTGCGCTCGATCTGAAGATTGCAGCAACAAGATCCGAACAGCCGCCATACCTGGCGGCTTTTTTGTTTTCAGCCGGCAGGTTTCCTCTAAATCAAAGAGGAGCATGATGTCGTCCGAAAACCGCTTCACACTTTTCGGCATCATGCTCTCGACAGGAGCAGAAAGCCGTGTTGACCACCACAGACGACCTCCGGGTCAAGGAAATCCGAGAACTGAGCACACCGGACGAGGTGATGCGGGAGATACCGCGCACTTTGACGGCGACGCGCACCGTCAGCGCATCGCGCAACGCAACCCATGCCATCTTGAACGGGACCGACGACCGGCTGCTCGTCATCGTCGGCCCGTGTTCGATCCACGATCCGGTCGCGGCCGTCGACTACGCCAGCCGTCTGGCGGCGCTGCGCGAGAGCCTGTCGGACCGGCTGGAGATCGTGATGCGGGTCTATTTCGAAAAGCCGCGCACGACGGTCGGCTGGAAAGGCCTCATCAACGATCCCGACCTCGACGGCAGCTTCAACATCGACAAGGGGCTGCGGATGGCACGCAATGTGCTGTCGGCCGTCAACAATCTCGGCCTGCCGGCGGCGACCGAATTCCTCGACATGACCACCCCGCAATACATTGCCGACCTCGTGGCCTGGGGCGCGATCGGCGCGCGCACGACCGAGAGCCAGATCCACCGCGAACTGGCCTCGGGCCTCTCCTGCCCGGTCGGCTTCAAGAACGGCACCGACGGCAATCTGCGCATAGCCGCCGAGGCGGTGAAATCCGCCGCGCAGCCGCATCATTTCATGGCGGTGACCAAGGGCGGGCGCAGCGGCATCGCCACGACCACGGGCAATGAGGACTGCCACGTTATCCTGCGCGGCGGCGTTCAGCCCAACTATGACGCGGCGAGCGTCGAAGCCGCCGCTGTGGAACTCGCCCGCATCGGCGTTGCGCCCCGTCTGATGATCGACGTCAGCCACGCCAACTCGGCCAAGAAGCCCGAGAACCAGCCCAAGGTGGCGGCAGATGTCGCCGGCCAGGTCGCGGCAGGCGACGAGCGCATCATCGGCCTGATGATCGAGAGCAATCTCGTCGCCGGCCGGCAGGACGTGGTGCCGGGCAAGCCGCTGGTCTATGGCCAGAGCATCACCGATGGCTGCATCGACTGGGCGACCACCGAGACCGTGCTGCACGGCCTTGCCGGCGCCGTCGAGTGGCGCCGCTCGGCACGCCGCGCCATGATCGACAACCGGCAGGGAGCTGCCTGACAGGGCATAGGGAAGTGGGCGGCGGTGACCGGGATTACGCCGCCCTTAATCCTTCCCATGCCGTGAACACCGATACGGCAAAGAGCAGCAGTCCGGCCGCCCGGCCGGCAAAAATGGTCGCCCGCGGATTGGCGATCAGAAGGTTGCGGCTGCGGCCGGCCGTGATAGCCAGCCCGCCATAGATCGCAGCCTGCGTCACCACGGTCAGCAGCCCCATGACCGTCGCCTGCATCCAGATCGGACCGTAGTCCGGTTTCAGGAACTGCGGGTAGACGGCAAGCACGAACAGGTATGCCTTCGGGTTGATCAGGCAGGTCACAAACCCCTGGCGAAACGCCTTCCATGCGGAACGGCTGCCGGCAGGCCCCTCCTGGCCGACGATGATGGAACTGCGCATCAGCGTGATGCCTATGAAGGCCATGTAGGCGGCGCCGGCAAGCAGAAGCGGCTTGAACAGGATCGGCACGAAATGCATCAGCAGGCCGACGCCGATGGCGCCGTTCAGCGTATGCACCATGCCGCCGACCATGATGCCGCCGGTCGCGGCGAGACCCCTGTCGCGTCCGCCGGTCAGTGCATTGGCAAGCACGAAGAGCATATCCATGCCCGGAACGGCGATGATGCCGAACAGCAGGATAAAGAAAAGCCAGAGGTTTGCCGCGTAGTCCATGTCAGTTGCCTATCGCCTCGCCCGGCCAAGCCGCAGCGGAACCTGTTGATTTTCAATCCGATAGGCGCTCCTATAGGTCAGCCCAACTGACAATGGTGTGTCAGTTGGGCGCGCAACCTGGGGTAAAAAATGCGCAAGGCGTCGCGCCTGTTCGAGATCATCCAGATCCTGCGGCTGGCGCGGCAGCCGGTGACGGCGGCGACGATTGCCGAGCGGCTGGAAGTGACGGTGCGCTCGATCTATCGCGACATCGCAGCGCTGCAGGCGATGCGCGTGCCTATCGAAGGGGGCCGCGGCATCGGCTACATCCTGCGCCCCGGCTTCGACCTGCCGCCGCTGATGTTTTCGATCGAGGAGATGGAGGCGATCGTCCTGTCGCTGGCGCTGCTGGAGCGCACCGGCGACAATGAACTCAAGCAGGCGGCCAAGCGCGTCAGCGCCAAGATCGCCGGCGCGGTGCCGCCACCCTTGCGGCAGGCATTCGACGCCAATGCGCTGCATGCCTGGGGTTTCGCCGCGCCCTCGACCGGCGCGATCGACCTTGCGCTGGTGCGACGCGCCATCCGCGACGAGGAGAAGCTCGACCTCTCCTATCGAGACGAAATGGGCCGCGCCTCCGAGCGCCTCATCCGCCCGATCGCGCTGATCTACTACGCCGAAACCGCCAACATCGTCGCCTGGTGCGAGCTGCGCCAGGCGATCCGCAATTTCCGCAGCGACCGGATCGAGGATTGCCAGGCGACGGGGCTACGCTTCAAGGGCGAAGGCGACCGGCTGCGGCAGGTCTGGGTGAGCGGGTGGGAGACGAACGTCGCTGCCACCGTAGTCTGAAGCGAGCGGAGGTCACCTCACATCGACCCAGCGCTTTGCCTCGAACGAACGCGCCATGGCGTGCACCGTGCGCTCGATCTCCAGCCCCTCGGCGAATTCGATGAGTCGCGCGGGCTTGCCGGCCAATCGCGTCAGCAATTCGTGGCACTCGATGATCTTGAGATCGTTGAAGCCGAGGCCATGGCCTGGCGCCGGCACAAAGAGGTCATAGGGCTTGTGGTGCGGCGCCACCAGGACGGTGCGGTAGCCCTGTTCGGTGGGGCGGTCTGATGTGAGATAGAGCTGGAATTCGTTCGAGCGTTCCTGGTCGAACAGGATCGACCCCTTCGAGCCGAATATCTGGACGGCGATGCGGCCCTTGCGGCCCCAGGCCGAGCGGTTGACCAGCAGCGTGCCGGCAATGCCGTTTTCCAGATGCATCAGCACGCTGGCGATGTCGTAGGTCTCCACCGCGCGACGACCGCCGCTGGCCAGCTTGCGATCGGCATAGGGTTTAGCCATGTCGCAGATGACACTGGCGACGCGGCCGAACAGGGCTGAGACCAGAGACAGCGGATGCACGGCGAAATCGTCGAGCGCGCCATAGCCGGAAGCTGCTTCGTGCTTCCAGAAGAACAGCGCTTCGGGGTCGGCCATGAAGTCCTCGTCCATCTCGATGCGCAGATGGTTGACCTCGCCGATGATCTTCTCTTCCAGCAGCGCGCCGATATGGCGGATGGCCGGGCTCTGGATGTAGTTGTAGCCGAGCGCCGCGACCTTGCCGGACTTTTTCGCCGCCGCCGCCATCGCCTCGGCCTCGGCAAAGCTCGGCGCCATCGGCTTTTCGCACCACAGATGCTTGCCTACCTGAAGAACCGCGATGGCCATTTCCGGATGGAACTGGTTGGGCGTGGTCAGCGAGACGATGTCGACTTCGGGATCGTTGACGACGGCGCGCCAGTCGCCCGACGCCTTGGCGAAACCGAACTCGCCCGCCTTGCGCCGGGCAAGCTCTTCATTGACCTCGCCGAGATGGACCAGCCGTGGCTTGGCCACGTCGGGAAAGACGGCGCTGACGGCACTCCATGCGATGGCGTGACACTTGCCCATGAAACCCGTACCGATGAGACCGACGCCGACCATTTTCCGTTTCTCCACTGCTTGAAGCGCTGCGTGGATGAATTAGTCCATTTTCTCCTGAAATGGAATGTCTGCCTCATTTTTTATGGTGTTCTTGCGCAGGCTCGCTATGATGAGGCACAGAGGATGCTTCACGCATGAGCCTGGACAGAGCGACGATGGACGAACGGATACCTCGCGATTTCGAGACGCTGCGCACCACCATCCTGGAGCGACGCGAAAGCCTGCCGAAACGCATCGCCCAGATCGCTGCCCATGCGCTCGACAATCCAGACGATATCGCCTTCGGCACCGCCGCCAGCATCGCCGCTTCGGCCGGCGTGCAGCCTTCGACCCTGATCCGATTTGCCCAGCAGCTTGGCTTCGATGGTTTCACCAGCCTGCAGCAGGTGTTTCGCGAGCGGCTGCGCGAGCGCAACTCATCCTATGACGAAAGGCTGCAGGCGCTGCGCGTCAAGGCTGAGGGAGGCGCCGGCCACCGGGCGATCTTCGACGGCTTCGTCGCCGCCGCCTCGACCTCGCTCAACGATATCTCGCGCACGCTGGACGAAGCGCATCTGGAAGACGCTATTTCCCTGCTGGCAAAGGCGGAAACCATCTATGTGCTGGCCAAGCGGCGCTCCTATCCGGTGGCGTCCTACATCGCCTATGCACTGGGCAAGCTGAAGATCCGCAACCAGCTGATCGAATCGGCGGCCGGGCTGAATGCCGAGATGATCGGCTTCGCCACGCCGGCGGATGCCGTCATCGCCATCTCCTTCTCGCCCTACGCGCCGGCCACGATCGAGGAGGCGCGCAGCATCTCGGAACAGGGCGTGCCGATCGTCGCCATCACCGACAGCTCGTTTTCGCCGCTCGCCCAGTTCGCCAAGGTCTGGTTCGAGGTTGCCGAGGCCGATTTCGCCGGCTTCCGCTCACTGTCGGCGACAATGGCGCTGGCCATGGCGCTGACCGTCGGCGTCGGCGAGAAGCGGCGCGGCACGGGCAGGAAGCGCAAGGCCTGATCCACCGCCGAAAAGGTACTTTTCACCGAAGGAATGCTCATTCCATATTGACTATGGATTGGAATTATTATTTCATATTCCCGGCGCCACGCTGCCGCTCGCGCGTGTACCCCAACACAACAAGGCCGACGGGAGGTTCCAATGAGCGAAGCCGTGGACGCTGAATACGCGCCGCTCGACGTCATCACCATCGGTCGCGCTTCCGTCGACCTTTACGGCCAGCAGATCGGCTCGCGGCTGGAGGACATCACCTCCTTCGCCAAGTCGGTCGGCGGCTGCCCGGCCAACATCTCGGTCGGCACCGCCAGGCTCGGCCTGCGCTCGGCGCTGCTCACCCGCGTCGGCGACGAGCAGATGGGCCGCTTCATCCGCGAGCAGCTGACGCGTGAAGGCGTCAATGTCGACGGGCTCAAGACCGACAAGGAGCGGCTAACCGCACTGGTGCTGCTGTCGGTCGAGGACGAAGGCGTCTCGCCGATGATCTTCTATCGCTCGGACTGCGCCGACATGGCGCTGGCGCCGGAAGACATCGATGAGGCCTTCATCGCCTCGGCGCGCTCGATCGTCGTCACCGGCACGCATTTTTCCAGGCCCAACAGCGATGCCGCGCAGCGCAAGGCGATCCGCATCATGAAGGCCAAGGGCGGCAAGGTGGTGTTCGACATCGACTACCGGCCGAACCTGTGGGGCCTCGCCGGCCATGCCGAAGGGTTCGAGCGCTATGTGAAATCGGACCGGGTCTCGGCGCAGCTGAAGACGGTGCTGCCCGACTGCGACCTCATCGTCGGCACCGAGGAAGAGATCATGATCGCGTCGGGCGCCGATGATTGCCTGAGCGCCTTGAAGACAATCCGCTCGCTGTCGTCCGCCACCATCGTCCTGAAGCGCGGCGCGATGGGCTGCATCGTCTATGACGGACCGATCAGCGACGATCTCGAGGACGGCGTCGTCGGCAAGGGGTTTCCGATCGAGATCTACAATGTGCTCGGCGCCGGCGACGCCTTCATGTCGGGCTTCCTGCGCGGCTGGCTGGGTGGCGAAGACCATGCGACGGCGGCGACCTGGGCCAATGCCTGCGGCGCCTTCGCCGTGTCGCGGCTGCTCTGCGCGCCGGAATATCCGACCTTCGAGGAGCTGCGGTTCTTCCTCAAGAACGGCAGCAGGCATCTGGCGTTGCGCAAGGACGAGGCGATCAACCACATCCATTGGGCAACGACGCGCCGGCGCGACATTCCCTCGATGATGGCGCTCGCCTGCGACCACCGCGTGCAGCTCGAGGATGTGGCGGCGAAGGCCGGTGCCGATCCCGCACGCATCCAGGATTTCAAGGTGCTGGCGGTCAAGGCGGCGGCGAAGGTTGCCGCCGGCCGCGACGGCTACGGCATGCTGATCGACGAGAAACACGGCCGCAAGGCGATGTTCGAATTCGCCAGGCATTCCTTCGCCTGGCTCGGGCGGCCGGTGGAGCTGCCGGGTTCGCGGCCGCTGCGCTTCGAGTTCTCGCAGGACATCGGCTCGCAGCTCACCGAGTGGCCGGTCGACCATTGCATCAAATGCCTGTGCTTCTATCATCCCGACGATCCGGCGGCGCTCAAGGACGAACAGCAGCAGAAGTTGCGCGCGCTGTTCGAAGCCGCGCGGAAGGTCGGCAGGGAACTTCTCATCGAGATCATTGCCGGCAAGCATGGCAAGCTCGACGACACGACGATCCCGCGCGCGCTGGAGGAACTCTATGCGCTCGGCATCAAGCCGGACTGGTGGAAGCTCGAGCCGCAGGCGTCGAGCGGCGCCTGGGCGAAGATCGAGGCCGTGATCCTGAAGCACGACCCCTGGTGCCGCGGCGTCGTGCTGCTGGGCCTGGAAGCGCCGCAGGACGAGCTGGAAGCGGCGTTCGCCGCCACCGCCAAGGCACCCATCGTCAAGGGTTTTGCCGTCGGCCGCACCATCTTCGTCCATGCGGCCGAACAATGGCTGGCCGGCAGGATGTCGGATGACGAGGCGATCGCCGACATGGCGCAGCGCTTCGAACAGTTGACGGATGCGTGGCTTGCCGCGCGCGGCCGCAAGGCGGCATAAGAAGGCGCGGAATAGGACTGCGGAGGAAAACACCATGAGCAAGACAATCCGCCTGACGATGGCGCAGGCGCTGACCCGCTTCCTGTCGCGCCAGATGACTGAGATCGACGGTAGCAAAGTCCCGATCTTCGGCGGCGTCTGGGCGATCTTCGGCCACGGCAATGTCGCCGGCATCGGCGAGGCGCTCTATCAGGTGCGCGACGAACTGCCGACCTTTCGCGCCCACAACGAACAGGCGATGGCGCATGCGGCAATCGCCTACGCCAAGGCCAATTTCCGCCGCCGCTTCATGGCCGCGACGTCCTCGATCGGCCCCGGCGCGCTCAACATGGTGACGGCGGCGGCGCTCGCCCATGTAAACAGGTTGCCCGTCCTGTTTTTGCCAGGCGATGTCTTCGCCAACCGCATCCCCGACCCGGTGCTGCAGCAGGCCGAGGATTTTTCCGACGGCACGGCGACGGTCAACGACTGCTTCCGTCCGGTTTCGCGCTATTTCGACCGCATCACCCGGCCGGAGCAGATCATTCCTGCGCTGAGCCGTGCCATGGCCGTGCTGACCGATCCGGCCGAATGCGGCCCGGTGACGCTGTCGCTCTGCCAGGACGTCCAGGCCGAGGCCTATGACTATCCCGAGAGTTTTTTCGCGGAGCGGGTCTGGCACCAGCGCCGGCCGCGCCCGGATCGCCAGGAACTGGCGGCCGCGGTCGCCGCGCTCAAGGGTGCAAAAAAGCCGTTGGTGATCGCCGGCGGCGGTGTCCTCTATTCGCAGGCGTCGGACGAACTGGCGAAATTCGCCGAGGGCGCCGGCATTCCTGTCTGCGAGACGCAAGGCGGCAAATCCTCGCTGCCGGACAACCACCCGCTCAACATGGCGGCGGTCGGCGTCACCGGCACTTCTGCCGCCAACCGGCTGGCTGAGGAAGCCGATGTCGTGCTGGCCATCGGCACGCGCCTGCAGGATTTCACCACCGGTTCGTGGGCGCTGTTCAAGAATTCGGGCAAGACCATCATCGGGCTCAACGTGCAGCCCTTCGATGCCGGCAAGCACCGCGCCCTGCCGCTGGTGGCCGATGCGGCCGAGGGCCTGGGGGAACTCGGTGCTGCGCTGAAGGACTGGAAGGCGCCGGCAAGCTGGACCGACAATGCGTCCTCCGGCAAGAAGGCCTGGGCGGTCGAGGCGGCCAAGGTGACGGCGTCGACCAATGCCGCCTATCCGTCCGATGCGCAGGTGATCGGCGCGGTGCAGCGCGCCATGGGCTCCGGTGTGACGCTGCTGAATGCCTCCGGCGGGTTGCCGGGCGAATTGCACAAGCTTTGGCAGGCGGGCGCGCCCGGCTCGTACCATGGCGAATACGGCTTCTCGACCATGGGCTATGAGATTGCCGGCGGGCTCGGCGCCAAGATGGCGAAGCCCGGCGAGGAGATCGTCGTCATGATCGGCGACGGCTCCTACCTGATGATGAATTCGGAGATCGCCACCTCGGTGATGCTCGGCCTCAAGCTGACCATCGTGCTGCTCGACAACCGCGGTTACGGCTGCATCAACCGGCTGCAGATGGCGACCGGCGGCGCCAACTTCAACAATCTGCTGAAGGACTCGCGCCACGAGGTTCTGCCCGACATCGACTTCGCCGCGCATGCGGCGAGCATGGGGGCGATTGCCGAGAAAGTGCCGTCGATCGCCGGGCTGGAAAACGCGCTGGCACAAGCCAGGAAGAATACGCGCACCACGGTGCTCGTCATCGACACCGACCCGCTGGTTTCCACCGATGCCGGCGGTCACTGGTGGGATGTGGCGGTGCCGGAAGTGTCAGTGCGGCCGCAGGTCAACGCGGCGCGCAAGGCGTATGACGAAAAGCGGCAGATGCAGACCATCGGCGATTGATAGAGGCGCCGAAGCTCCTCCTTCTCCCTGTCTCTACACGGGGAGAAGATGCCGGCAGGCAGATGAGGGGCGGCGCCAACGAGCAAGAAACTGTTTTAGGACCGGAGTGACGACTTGAAAGCCAAACTGGGCATGTCCCCCATTGCGTGGTGGAACGACGATCTTGCGGAGCTCAGCGATGACGTGTCGCTGGAAGAATGTCTGCGCCAGTCGCGCTCGGCCGGCTTCACCGGCATGGAGATGGGCCGGCGTTTTCCCAATGACCCCGAAATCATGCTGCCGATCCTGAAGGCCGCCGACGTCACGCTGTGCGGCGGCTGGTTCTCGGGCACGCTGGTCGATGGGGAGATGGCCGACAACAAGGATCGCATCCAGCCGATGATCGACCTGTTCAAGGCGGTGAACGCGCCTTGCATCGTCTATGGCGAGGTTGGCCGTTCGATCCAGGGCGACCGCTCGAAGCCGCTGGCGACCAAGCCGAAGCTGTCGGACGACGAGATGAAGGCTTATGCGAAACGCCTGACCGCGTTTGGCGAATGGTGCGCCGAACAGGGCATGCCGTTGTCCTACCACCACCACATGGCGGCAGTGGTTGAGACCGAGCCGGAACTCGATGCCTTCATGCGCTATTCCGGAGCCGGCATTCCGCTGCTGCTCGATGCAGGCCATCTGGCATTCGCCGGCGGCGACGTGCTGCGCGCCATCGACAACCATCATACCCGGATCAGCCATGTGCATGTGAAGGACGTCCGCATGGGGGTGATCGAAAAGCTCGACCGCACGAAGCAGTCCTTCCTCGACGCGGTGGCGCTCGGCGCCTTCACCGTGCCGGGCGACGGTTCGCTGGACTTCGGCGCCATCGTGCAGCGCTTCGCCGACCATGGCTATGAGGGCTGGTTCGTGGTCGAGGCCGAGCAGGACCCGAAGAAGAACCCGCCGCTCAAGATGGCGCAAGTGGGCTACGAGGAATTGATGCGCGTCATGACGGCGGCCGGATACACGGTCGAGACGCAAGGCTTTCCAAATGTCTAGTCTCCCAATGGCTGGTGCGACGGGTTCCCGGCGAGGCCGATTGCTGTAGATTGGCCCGATGAAAGATTCCGAACACCCCTTCTTCCGGCCTTTGTGGCGGCGTGTCGCCGTCGTCGCGGTCTGCGTCATCTGGTCGATCATCGAGTTCGCCACCGGCACGCCGTTCTGGGGCATGATCGCGCTCGGCTTCGCCGGCTACGCCGTCTGGCAGTTTTTTTATCTCTACAAGCCTGCTGACGAGGCGAGGCCTCCGGTCGGGCCCGAGCCGAAGGAGTGACTGATCGCATGCGTCGGCGGTTAGCTTCCAGTGCTTCTAACTTCGTCATCCTAGGGTCTCCGCGACGGAGCTTCGCTCCTGCTAGGCCCTAGGATGACGAAGTTGAGAGGCTTCGGCCGATCTCGAAGATTTGCGATAGGAGAGACAAAAATGTCGAAGCTGCTCGTCAAAGCCGACAAGGGCCACGGTCGCGTCGCCCATGTGACGCCGAAAAGCGCCGGCTGGACCTATGTCGGTTTCGACCTGCATCGGCTGAAGCCGGGCGAGAGCGCCTCCGGCAAGACGGAGGATCGCGAAGTCTGCCTGGTGTTCGTCACCGGCAAGGGCAAGGCTTCAGCCGGCGGCAAGGAGCTCGGCCTGCTCGGCGAGCGCATGTCGCCCTTCGAGGGCAAGCCGTGGTCGGTCTACGTGCCTGAGGGTTCGGACTGGTCGGTGACCGCGGACACCGAACTGGAACTCGCGGTCTGCTCGGCGCCGGGCCTTGGCGGCCGCCTGCCGGTTCGCGTCATCGGACCGGACGATCTCGGCCAGGAGGTGCGCGGCAAGGGCACCAACACGCGCTATGTCACCAACATATTGCCGGAGGGCAAGCCGGCCGATTCGCTGCTGGTGGTCGAGGTCATCACGCCCGGGGGGCATACGTCGAGCTATCCGCCGCACAAGCACGACCAGGACAATCTGCCCGCTGAATCCTACCTCGAGGAAACTTACTATCACCGCCTCAACCCGCCACAGGGCTTTGCCTTCCAGCGCGTCTACACCGACGCCGACAAGAACGGCCATCGCGCGCTCGACGAAGCAATGGCGATCGAGGATGGCGATGTCGTGCTGGTACCCAGGGGTTATCACCCCTGCGCCGCCTGCCATGGCTACGACCTCTATTATCTCAACGTCATGGCAGGACCGAAGCGGACGTGGAAGTTCCACAATGCGCCCGAGCATGAATGGCTGATGAAGGCCTGATCGGTCGCTGCGTGAGCACTCGCTCCCTGGTCCAGCACGAAAAAATCGTCGGCTAATGACCCCGCCGCAGCGTTTTGTTACCTGAAAGCCAGCAAGGCTTCGTCAATTCGTCATGGAAATCACCTATGGCAGCGAAGCTGACAAGGACTTTCCATGCGCTACGCCCTCTATTTCACTCCCCGGCAGGACGAGCCACTGGCGCGGATTGCCGCCGACTGGCTGGGCCGCGACCCGTTTGGCGCCGCGACGAGGCCGGTCGAAGCGGTGGCCGACCTGTCGGCGGCGGAAGTCGCTTTCCACACCGCTTCGGCGCGCCGCTATGGTTTCCATGCGACGCTGAAAGCACCGTTCCGCCTAGCTGCCAACGAGACGGAAGTCTCGCTGCGCGCCGCACTCGACCTTTTTGCCGAGGTGACGCCGGTGGTGACCATTCCCCGTCTCGTGGTCAGCCAGATCGACGGCTTCTTCGCACTGGTGCCGGAAGGGCCAGTGCCTGCGCTCAACCGGTTCGCCGATGACGTGGTGCGCGACTTCGACCGGTTTCGCGCACCGCTGAGCGAGGCGGAAATCGAGCGGCGCAGCCCGGATTCGCTGAAGCCGGCCGAGTTCCGCAATCTCTGCCAATGGGGCTACCCCTATGTCTTCGAAACCTTTCGCTTCCACATGACGCTCTCCGGCCGGGCGGGGTCACAGGAGAGCCCGCGTTTGCGCGCAGCGATCGACAGCCTGTTCGCGGAAGTGCTGCAACAGAAGGTCCTGGTGGATGCGCTGACCTTGTTTGTCGAAACCGAACCGGGTGCGCCGTTCATGGTGCTCTCGCATCACGCGCTCGGGCGCCGCCCGGCCAGAAAAACCGCCTGAAGGACTGCCTGAAATGACCGCCGAGACTGTTCTCCACAATGCCCGCATCGTGCTTGCCGACGAGATCGTCGAAGGTTCGCTGGTGCTGCGCGACGGCTTTATCGCCGGCATCGAAGCCGGCGCAAGCTCTGGTTCTGGCCGCACCGGCGAGGATATGGGCGGCGACTATATTATTCCCGGGCTGGTCGAGTTGCACACCGACCATCTCGAAGGCCATTACGCGCCGCGGCCCAAGGTGCGCTGGAATCCGATCGCCGCCGTGCTCGCCCATGACGCGCAGGTGGCAACCGCCGGCATCACCACCGTGCTGGATGCCTTGCGCGTCGGTATGGACGAAGACGCCGACCTGACATCGGCCGACATCCGCAAGCTGGCCGACGCGATCGAGGACAGTGTGAAGCAGGACCGTCTGCGCGCCGACCATTTCATCCACCTGCGCTGCGAGGTTTCGGCTCCGGACTGCCTCAGGGCTTTCGCCAATTTCGACGGCGACGAGCGGGTTAAGCTGGCATCGCTGATGGATCATGCGCCAGGCCAGCGCCAGTTCGTCAATCTCGAAACCTATGCCTACTATTACCAGCGCAAGCTGAAGCTGACCGATCGCGACTTCAAGGTGTTCTGCGAAAAGCGGATGGCCGAATCGGCGCGCAATTCGGCGCCGAACCGGGCGGTGATCGCCGCCGCCTGCCAGGAGCGCGGCATCGTGCTGGCCAGCCACGACGACGCCACATCGGGCCATGTCGACGAAGCGATCGAGCAGGGCGTGCGGGTCGCCGAATTCCCGACCACGGAAGAGGCCGCCAGGGCCTCGAAAGAGGCCGGGATGGGTGTGCTGATGGGCGCGCCAAACGTTATGCGCGGCGCCTCGCATTCGGGCAATGTCTCGGCCCGTACGCTGGCCAGCGACGGCCTGCTCGACATCTTGTCGTCCGACTACATTCCCTTCAGCCTGATCCAGTCGGCGTTCTTCCTCGGCGATGTCGTCGAAGGCATTTCCCTGCCGCAGGCCGTCGCCATGGTCTCGAAGAACCCGGCCGATGCGGTTGGCCTGACCGACCGCGGCGTCATCGAGCAGGGCCGCCGCGCCGATCTGGTGCGGGTGCGCGTCGACGACCATGTTCCGGTCGTGCGCACCGTGTGGCGGCAGGGACGCCGGGTGGCATGATGGTGTCGGCACTGATCGAGCGGGAACTTTCGGCCGAGACGTTTCCGATCCGCGATGGCGTTTTCGTCGCCGTCGTCGGCCCAAGCGGCGCCGGCAAGGACACGGTGATCGGCTACGCCCGCAACCATTTTGCCGACGAAACGCGGCTGGAGTTCGTCCGCCGGGTCATCACCAGGCCGAGCGATGCCGCAAGCGAGGATCACGACACGCTGGCCGACGCTGCCTTCGCCGAAGCCGAAGCCGATGGCGCCTTCGCCATTTCCTGGGAAGCACACGGCTTGCGCTACGGCATCCCCGCCGATGTCGACTGGTCTGTCGCCAATGGCCGTGTCGCTGTCGCCAATGTGTCGCGCGCGATCATCCCCTCCTTGCGCGAACGCTATGCCAACCTGGCCATCGTCGAGATCACTGCCTCGCCTGACGTGCTGGCCGAGCGTCTGGCGATGCGCGGCCGGGAGTCCCGCGGCGAAGTGCTGGCGCGGCTGGCACGCAGCGCCAATGTCACTCTGTCCGGGCCCGGCGTCACCTCGATCGACAACAGCGGCCCGCGCGAAGCCGCCGGCGAACGCTTCGCCGAGGTGCTGCGCAAGGCGATGGCCTTTTCCGACATGTCGGGCCTGATCTAGGCTAGCTATTCCGCAGCCTGGCCCGCCACGCCCTTGCGGGTGGCGTCGACCATCAGCCGCCGTTCCCGGAACACGCCCCATTGCTGGTCGACCAGCACGCCGATGAGGATGACGCCGCCCATCACCGCGAAGTTGAGCGAGGACGGGATGCCGAGCAGGTTGACGAGATTCTGCAGCTCCTGCAGCAGCACCGTGCCGAGGATGACGCCGATCAGCGAGCCTTCGCCGCCGCGCAGCGAGAAGCCGCCGAGCACGGCGGCGGCGATGGCGTAGAGTTCGTAGAACTGGCCGTGGCTGGCCGGCGAGATCGAGCGCGTGTACATGGCGAAATAGATCGCCGACAGCGCCGTCAGCACACCGCAGATGACATAGGCGGCGATGACGACACGGCCGGTGCGGATGCCCGAATATTTCGCCGCCTCCTCGTTCTTGCCGATGGCGTAGAGATAGCGGCCGAACACCGAGCGATGCAGCACCACCCACATGACGATCGAAATAACGATCAGCGCGATGAAACTGTTCGGCACGCCATAGGAGCGTCCGGCCGTCAGGAATTCGAGCTCGGGAAAATTCTGGCCGAACGCAAAACCCGCCGTGCCGTCGGCGGTGTAGAAGCGGGCGACACCGCGGTAGATCAACAGGCCGCACAAAGTGACGACGAAAGGCTGCAGCTTGAGCCTTGTGATCAGCCAGCCATGCACCAGGCCTATGATGGCGCCGAGGAACAGGATCAGCACGAAGGCCAGCGGCCAGCCCACCTCGCGCACGGCGATGAAGTCGATGAACAGCGTTCCAAGCAGCGCGACCACCGAGCCGACCGACAATTCGATGCCGCCGGTGATGATGACGAAGGCCTGGCCGATCGACAGGATGCCGAACAGGCCGATCAGGTTCGAGGTGTTGGCGAGGTTGATCGGCAACAGGAAGCGCGGATTGATGATCGCAACGATCGCCCCGACCACCAGGATCAGGATCAGCAGGCCGAGATCTTTCTTGCTCATCGTCTTCTCCCCAATGCCTGAGCAGATCGCGCTTGCGCGACCCCGGCAAAACTACTTCGGCTGCTTGCCCACCGCCAGCAGCAGCACGTTTTCCTGGCTGAACCGGTCCTTGTCGAGAATGCCGGAGATTTGGCCCTCATGCATGACGGCGATGCGGTCGGACACGCCGATCACCTCTTCCATGTCCGACGAGATCATCAGCACGGCGACGCCGGCATCGGCCAATGCGCGCATCAGGCCGTAGATTTCCGCCTTGGCGCCGATGTCGATGCCGCGCGTCGGCTCGTCGAGGATCATCACCTTGGGGTTCATGGCCAGCCACTTGCCGAGCACGACCTTCTGCTGATTGCCGCCCGACAGCGTGCCGGTGCGCGTCTGCACCGAAGGCGCCTTGATGCCGAGATCTTTCTTCTGCTTCTCGGCGGTGGAGGTCTCGGCGCTTGAGGACACCAGGGAGCGGCGCGCATGCGCGGGCAGATTGGGCAGCGAAATGTTCTGAGCGATCGACAGGTCGAGCAGGATACCGGTGAGCTTGCGGTCTTCCGGCACCAGGAAGATGCCGTGCGCGACGGCGTCGGCCGCGGAAGCCAGCGCAAGCGGCTTGCCGTCGAGTTCCAGCGCGCCCCCGAGCTTCGAATCGATGCCGAAGAACACCCGCGCCAGCTCGGTGCGGCCGGAACCGACAAGACCGGCGAGGCCGAGGATTTCGCCGCGCCTGACGTCGAGATCGACCGGGCGGCCGGGATAGGCAGGGGTGCGGATGGCCTTGGCCGCAAGTGCTACGGCGCCGGGCGCACGCGCCGCTTCCGAGGCCTTCTCGCGCTCCTTCAGCATGCGGCCGATCATCAGCTTGACCATCTGGTCGTGGCCGATGTCGCTCTTCGGCAAGGTGCCGGCCAGCATGCCGTCGCGCAGCACCACGACGCGGTCGGCGACGCGCTCGACCTCGTGCAGGCGGTGCGAGATGAAGATGACGCTGATGCCGTCGGCCTTCAGCGCCTTGATGACGTCGAGCAATTTGTCGGTCTCGGCGAGCGGCAGGCTCGATGTCGGCTCGTCGAGGATGACCAGCCGCGCCTCGATCGACAGCGCCTTGGCGATCTCGACCATCTGCTGCTGCGCCAGAGACAGGGTCGCGACCGGCGTGTCGGCGGAAAAATTGGCGCCGACGCGCTTCAAAAGCGGCGCCACCATGGTGCGCAGCTTTGCGCGGTCGACGAGCTTGAGCGGCCCGGCGCGCAAAGGTTCGCGGCCGAAGAAGATGTTGGCGGCGACGTCCAGATTTTCGAACAAATTGAGTTCCTGGTGGACGAAGGCGATGCCCGATCCCAGGCTGGCTTCGACGGAGAGCCTGTCATGCGCGGTGCCGTCGACGGTGATCGTGCCGCTGTCGGGCCTGGTGACGCCGCCGAGGATCTTCATCAACGTCGATTTGCCGGCGCCGTTTTCGCCGACAAGGCCGATGACCTCGCCCGGCCTGACCTCCATGGAGAAGCCGTCGAGCGCGACGACGCCCGGATAGGTCTTGCGCACGTTCTCAAGGCTGAGGAACGGGGCGGTCACGGATGCAGCAATGGATGTGTCGGAATAATTCATCATGCCTGACAGCGATTGGCGGGCCAATTTCTGAGCATGATCTTTTCCGAGAACCGGCTTCCACTTTTCGGGATCATGCTCTTGGCTTTTGGCAGACTGACGATCCTCGCGGTGTTCGTCAATGCGAGCAGCCGGCCCAAGCGACGTTGAGCCGGCTGAACTGCTTCAAGTCTTAGTTTCCGGCCATCGCCTTCAGATTGGCGGCGTAGGCGTCGACGTCATCCTTGCCGATGATCTTGGTCGGGATGATGATGAGGTTGCCTTCCGGGATGCCCGACTTGTCGCCCTTGAGATAGGCAGCCATCAGCTTCATGCCCTGATAGGCCCATTCGAAGGGCTGCTGCACGACGGTGGCGGCAATGGTGCCTTCCTTGACGCCGCCCAGCGTGATCGGATCGTCATCGAAGCCGACGACGGTGATCGAGCCGAGCTTGCCGGCATCGCGCAGCGCTTCATAGATGCGCGGCGTGTTGTAGGAGTAGAAGCCGACCATGCAGGTGACGTCGGGGCTGGCGACCAGCGCGTCCTCGACATTCTTCTTGGCGCGCGCCTGGTCGATGTCGTCGCCGCGCACGTCGATCAGCTCGATCTTGGTGCCGGCCAGGCCGTCCTTCATGCCCTGGATGCGCTCCTTGGCATTGTCGGCGCCGAGCAGGCCGACGAAGCCGAGGCACTTGCCGCCATTGGGCATCGCCTTCTTGGCGATTTCGGCCGCCTGCTTGCCGGCATCGACGTTGGACGAGCCGATATAGGCGACGCGCTTGGTCTGCGGGGCGTCCGAGTCGGTGGTGAACAGCGCGGTTTCCGAGGCGATCTTGTTCAACCCATCGGTCGAGGTCTTGGGATCGACGGCCGAGACCATGATGCCCTTGACGCCGGCGGTCACCAGATCGTCCATCAGCCGCTGCTGGATGGCGACCGAGGACTGTTCGGGATATTTGAGCTCGAGCGTATAGTCGGGCAGTTCGCCCTGCGCCTTCTTGACGCCGGCTTCGGCGGCCTTCCAGAAATCGGAAGCGCCGTTGACGACGAAGGCCAGCGTCGGCTTGTCGTCGGCGCGCGCGATTGCCGTGGCCGACAGGCCAAGCAGCAGCGCGGTCGCGGCTACGGATGCATTGCGTATCAAGGATTTCATGTTCAACCTCCCGTTTGGCTCAGTCGTTGGACCGGCCGATCTTGCACTGACCTGATTTGCCGTTTGCAGCGTGGACGCCCTCCTCCTCAAAGGGGTTCCCGGCACCGAAAGAATGGCGTCGTTCCAGCCACGACAGCGACCTTAGAGACTCATCCCTCATTCGTAAATAGTCCGATTTGTCTGACATATCACATATCCGAGACAAGGCTTGCGGAGATAGGATCCGCTCGCCACCGGGCCATTTTTCGTACTCTCCCGCCGCCCCGGACGTGACCGGCCGGATGCGACGATTGACGGTACAGCGCATTTTTGTATTAGTAAACAGTATTAGTTCCGAGCCAATGCCAGCGGTTTCGCGGTGTGCCCGCCGGCGTGCCGCCCTCACGGCTGGGCCGCCGCCCAGGCCTTTTGTTAATTGAGCTTTCGCTTGTATGGAGATGCGTGGCGGATGGACCTCCGGCATACTAATAGTTATAAACGAGCCTGACGTTATTCCGATAAAGCGACGGCGTCACGCCACCTTGCCGGCCTGACCGGCCAGCCAGACTGGGATTTGCCATGAGCGAGACGACGGATCGGGCCAGCGACACGGCGAGGCGGCGCAAGGCGCCGGCCAAGGGCGCCAAGGGCCGCGTCACCATGATCGATATCGCCAGGGCCGCCGGCTGCTCGCAGGCGACCGTGTCCTTCGTGCTCAACAATTCGCCAGGGATCAAGCTGTCGCAGCAGACCCGCGAACGGGTGATCGAGGCCGCACGGACGCTTGGCTACACCGCGCCCGCTTTCGAGGCGCTTCACCCGGCATTGCCTGCCTTCGAGGGGCCCGCCTTCGAAGGGCTGGACGGGGTGATCGGCTTTGCCGTCGACCAGCTCGCCACCAGCCCCGAAGCCGTGGTCGCCATCGAGGGCGCGCGCCAGGCCTCGTGGAATGCCGGCAACGTGCTTCTGGTGGCGCAGACGCTGGGCGATTCCGTCATGGAGCCGCGCGCCATTTCAGCGCTCACCAAGCGGGGCATTTCGGCGCTGATCTACATGACCATCTTCACCCGCGAGATCACAGCGCCCGACTATCTCTACGGCCTCGACATCCCGGTGATCCTGCTCAACTGCTACACGGCGGACTACGCCTTCCCTGCCGTGGTGCCGAGCGAGATCGCCGGCGGCCAGAGCTCGACCCGCCATTTGATCAGCCACGGCCACCGCCGCATCGCCACCATCACCGGCGAGCCGTGGATGCAGGCGGCACAGGACCGGCTGAAGGGCTACCGCCGCGCGCTCGCCACGGCCGACATTCCGTTCGATCCCGAGCTGGTGGTCGAGGGCGACTGGTCGGCCAGCGCCGGCTATGCCGCCACCGTCAAGCTGCTGGCGCTCAGGGATAAGCCCACCGCCATCTTCTGCCAGAACGACCGCACCGCGATCGGCTGCTACGAAGCGCTGAAGGAGGCCGGCCTGCACATTCCGCAAGACATTTCCGTGGTCGGCTACGACGACGAGGAAATCGCCCGCCATCTGTTCCCGCCGCTGACCACCTCGATCCTGCCGCACATGGCGATGGGCCAATGGGCGATCGAACAGCTGGAGGCGCCGGCTGCGCCTGGACGGGGGCGGTATCCGATCACGAAGCTGGAGTGTCCGCTGGTGGAGCGGGAGAGTGTGCGGGCGGTGGCGGGGTAACGCGACTCGGCGGGCCCGCGCTGGCTTACCTTCGACCGTTAGGGAAACCTGACCGGTGGGACGAAGAGCTGATGGCGGCAATGCAGACGATTCTTGCGCGGAAGGGGGGTCAAAGTCGAAGCCCGAGACATTCATTCCCATTGTGCAACAGACCGGCACGGTTGCGAATTTGGGGTTGGACACGCCGTGCCGGCCAGTGCTGGACACCCCAGCCCGATTACGCTACCGGCACAACAGGAATCCAGCAATTAAGCCTGATGGTCTAGATCGCGAGTGCAGAGCCTGTTCTCGCGCTTCAGGGGGCCTTTTTACCACGGGCATTACTTCTCCTCCGGGCAGTCCAGCAGCTTCGCATGGCGACGCATTTCTTCGCACCCGTCCGACAAGGCCGGGCTTGAACCATTCCGCCTTGTCTTTCTTCAGGCCTTCGGCACTGGTCCGCTAACCGTGCCCTGCACGCGGTCCCACAGGCAGTTGCGTCTGCCGAACTTGAAATTGACGTTGGCGGTGCCGACTTGCGGAATCGGCTGTCGTTTCCTGGAGAAAGCAAAAAGCCCGCCACCTTTCGGCAGCGGGCTTTCCAAAACTGTAACTCTCTTGGTTAATCGATAATCCCGGATGAACTGGGCGAAGCCGTCACTGACGACAGTCGCTCACGCTTCGTGAAAACGGGCTTCTGATAGATTTTCTTCATCGACATTCCCCTTTGCCAATAATGTGTCACTCTTTGCCTTCCGCCGGGCAGCGTGTCAATCGCGCAACAAAATGCCGCCACCTTTCGGCAGCAGGCCGGTCACGGCGGTATGTCGATGGCCATCACCGCCCCCACGGAAGGAACGCTGATGGCATTCCAACTTGCCCATCGTTTTCGGATGATTAACAAAAAGGGCAATTATGTAACTGACAAACCCGGCTCTTATTGGCGCTGGCTGTCAGGAAAGATCTGCCTGCGCCTTGCCCTTGCCGATAACCTTTGCTTGCCTACTGTCCCGACCATGAGAGGAGGCAAACATGGAACGGCTTTACCCGGTAGCTCTCGTGACGCTGTTTTGTAGCTTGATGATATTCGGAATGGCGGTGACGGTCGCGAGAACCCACAAGAAGACTGGCATACTGGCGCCCGCAATGACCGGCGACCCGCTCCTTGAACGAACCATCCGGGCACATGCCAACGCGGTGGAATGGTTTCCTATCTTTATGCCGTCGATGTGGCTGTTCGCGATCTACTGGAATGCCGCGTGGGCTTCCGGCCTTGGGCTGCTCTGGATGATAGGTCGGATTGCATATTTCGTAGGGTATCGCACCGCGCCCTTGAAGCGCTATCCCGGCTTCTTCGTCCAGTCGATTGCAGCCTTCGCGCTGCTTTTTGGCGCTCTGGGCCGGATCATCTATCTGATGCTCTAGGCGCTCCCCAGCCGCGGGAGAACGGCACGGTGCCTCATAAGTGGAGATAGGGTGCACCCACTCCGGTCGGTGTCGGGTCGGTAACATTGCTGGACGCGTTCGAGGGGCGCCAAATGCTCATCGCCTCCTATTACATGTGGTTCGACGGCCGGCCGGCAGCCGAGCAATGAGGGGTGCACCTTCTTCACGACGCAGGTGGCCCATTCGCGGGCTCGCGACACCCTCGCCGCCGAACGCTGGCGGTTGCCCTGGCTGGCGGTTGAGAAGAATTATGCCTTTGAAGGGCTGAAGGGCCGCGTGAGCCTGCTCGACCGCAAAGCTGCCAACGACAAACGCAGTGCCCCGAAACGGACCCTTGGTTTTTGGCGCACCCGACAGGATTCGAACCTGTGACCTCTGCCTTCGGAGGGCAGCGCTCTATCCAGCTGAGCTACGGGTGCTTTCCGGAATCCGGAAAACGAACCAGCCGGTGAACCGGCAAGTCACGGCTTCTTAGCGGAAGCGGGCGCGGGCTTCAACGGGCAATTGGAGATTGGCGTAGCGACTTGGCCCGGTGCTCCAGGCTGCGGCCTATGAGGTTACCGCCCCCGCCTTCACCGTCCGCCTTCCACGCACCGCCCGCTTCGGCTTCTTGGCGCCCGCCAGTTCGTGCATCGCGTCCAGCTGCATCTGCTGCATTTCGGCCAGGCGCGTCCATTGGCGCGAGATGAGGTAGTCGAGCTTTTCGTGCAGATGGCGCACTTCGAGCTCGGCCTTGAGGTTGACGCGGTAGTCGTTGAAGGAGCGCAGGCGGTCCTTGGACTCCTGCCGCCGCTGGCTCATCATGATGATCGGCGCCTGGATGGCGGCAATGCAGGAGAGCAGCAGGTTGAGCAGGATGAAGGGATAGGGATCGAAAGCGGCGCTCATGCCGGCGACCAGATTGATGCCGATCCACACCAGCAGCACGCTGCCGAACGATATCAGGAACCACCAGCTGCCGCCGAAGGCCGCCATGTTATCGGAGACGCGGTCGGCGAAGGTGCGGTGCTCCTCGAATTCTTCTTCCGAGTTTTCGGAAATCGTGTCCTGCCTGGCGATCGATTCGACCACCTGACGGTCGAGCTCGGAGAATTCGCCGTGCTCCTGCTGCAGCAGCTCCTCCATATAGCGCATGCGGTAGCGGCCGAGCTCGGCGCGGCTGATGCGGGCGCCGGCCGGCAGGTCGGGATGGTCCGAGCGGATGCGGTCGGCGAGGCTCGGGCGCAGCGTGTCGATGCGCACCAGATCGCGCTTGCGGAATTTGCGGCCCGATATCGCCGACGGCTTTTTCTTCGGCTTGCCACGGTGGGCGCCGGGGCCTGCCGGTTCGGAGTCCGGCACTTCGGGCGTGTCGAAGTGTTCGTCCGATACCGGATCGGCCTCCAGCTCACCGACGATCGGCGCCTCGAAATACTCGCCGCCGTCATCGTTCTGATTGTCTGCCGCCTGTTCGGGCGTTTTGGGGACGGTGCTCATGGTGGGCTCCTGAGGGTGCTGGGCGACGATAGACAGAGGTGGCGGCGCATAGCCAGCGCCGGGCACGGATTTCGCAGGCCGGACAAGTGTTTTTGATCGGAGAAGGCGATGTGGCTGGCGGCGGCTCGCCCCTCGGGGCGGGTGGAGACGTTCCAGATTGGCCGGAGCGGGAAGAACTTGCCCGATGTTTGCGCCAATCACCCCCCTCTGTCCTGCCGGACATCTCCCCCTCAAGGGGGGAGATTGGCTGTTGTCCCGGCTTTCGCCAATTTCCACCGTCACAGGAGTGAGCGGAGCGCCGAAGCTGCCAATCTCCCCCCTTGCGGGGGTTGAGGAGCGGTCCGCGCAGCGGGTGGAAAGCCAATTGCTTGGCTTTCCGAGCGACGAAGATCCGGCAGGACAGAGGGGGCGCTGTCCTGCCAACGTGCACAAGGTTCTGCAGGGCGGCGGGCAACAAAAAACCCACCTTGCGGGCGGGTCACGTTTCCAGTCGATCAATTGGCGCGACTCAGCACCATACCGAAAATAGTAGCATAGCTGCCCTCAGGGTCAAGAAAAAATTCCTATCGATATCCATCCCCGCACAGCCAAGCGCGATGCTTGCTACCGGCAGCTCGCCCTTCGCAGGCTCAGGGCGTTCGTCGTTCAAAAAGCCAAGCAATTGGCTTTTTGTCCGCTACGCGGACCACTCCTCACTGCTCGGCGAACATCAGCCTGGTCTTGGTGCCGTCCGCCGTCGGCGACAGGCTGCGCTGGATCAGCGCTTCGACATGGTCGTTGCGCTGGCGGGCTGAGTCGGCGCCCATCACCACGACGATCAGATTGCGGCCGTCGGCATTGTAGGAGGTGACGATGTTGAAGCCCGACGCCCTGATGTAGCCGGTCTTGATGCCGTCGACGCCGCGCACGCGGCCGAGCATGTCGTTGTGGCCGCGCACCAGCCGGCCGCGGAACATGAAGTCGCTTTCGGAGAAATAGTGGAACTGCTGGGGAAAGCGCTGATGCAGCGCCATGCCGAGCACCGCCATGTCGCGCGCCGTCGTCATCTGGCCATCGTCGGGCAGGCCCGACGCGTTGCGGAAGGTGGTGCTGGTCATGCCGAGCTGGCGCGCCCTGGATGTCATCATGGCGGCGAACTGATCCTCCGAGCCGCCGAGATATTCGCCGACCGCCACTGCCACGTCGTTGGCCGATTTGACGACGATGGCGCGGATCGCGGAATCGACGTCGATGCTTTCGCCGCGCCGGAAGCGCATCTTGGTCGGCGGCTGCGAGGCGGCATGGTCCGAAACCGGGATCTGCGTCTGCTTGCTGACGCGGCCGGACTCCAGTGCCTCGAACAGCAGATACAGCGTCATCATTTTGGTCAGCGAGGCGGGATAGCGCTGCGCCGTCGAGCTGACCTCGAACAGCTGCTTGCCGGTCCTGGCGTCGACCACGATGGCCGCATATCTCTGCGCCGGCGCGGGCACGGCCAGCACGCTGTCGGGCGGCGTCGTGGCGCAGCCGGCCAGCAGCACCAGCAGGGCTAGTGCCGCAAAAACTCTCTGGATGAGCGGAAGGGGGCGCAGGTAGGACAAGGGCTGGACTGTTCTGGGTCGGCTGTTGCTGAGATGAGACGACGCTAACGTAACGCGGCTGTTGCGTCCATTTGGTTAATGCCGGTTAGCCCCAGGATTGTCGAGCCGCGCAAGCTTGGCATCCGCCCCGAAAACGCCGGTTTTCCCGTGTCTTTGCTTGCCAAGGCCGCGTTTCCCGTGGGAAGGGGCGTGGTATCGAGGGCTTGGGGGCTTGGCATGACGAACATCGGGGCCGGGGGCGCTGCGCCCTCGCTTATCAGGGCATCACTCAGCCGCACCGGCAAATGGGCTGGCAGCGTCGCCTTTGTCGGGGGTGCCGTATCCGACATCCTCAATCCGCTGGCGCCGTTCGCCGCCTATGTCGCGCTGGTCGCCGCGGTGGCCGCAATCATCATCGCCATTGCCATCGTGCTCCGGCTGGTGCTGGCGGCCAAGGCGCTGCCGGCCTTGATCTTCGCCACCAGTGCGGCGGCCGTCGCCGGCGGCGTCTACGGCCTGCAGCAGCAGACCAACGCCCAGCACGGGGTGATCGCCAGCCTGGTGCCGGCCATTGCCGGGCTGCAGCAGTCGATGGGCATCGTTACCGAGAAAGTTGCGAAGATCGAGCAGACCGTCACGCAGACGCAAAAGACGGTCGAGGCGGTCAAGCAGTCGACCGACACGGTGGCGAAAAAGACCGACGAGATCGCGTCCGTCCAGCAGCAGCAGACTGAGCAGACGGCGGAAGTGCAGAAGACCACCGACGAGGTGAAGAAGGAGACCGAGACGCTGGTCGCCGGCCAGGCGCAGCAGCAGGCCCAGACCGAGAAGCTGCAAGCGACGACCGTGCAGATCGCCGCCTCGATCGACATCATCGCCAAGGGCTTTGCCGCCCTTGCCGCGCAGGGCGGGGCGATCGCCGAGCCGAAGCGGCCGGACGAGTTCTACCACAATGCGCGAGTCTACGAGCTGTCCGGCGACATGCTGAATGCGCGGCGCTCCTACCTCGCCTTTGCCGGCTTCGACGTCGACGCCATCGACCCCTATACGCGCTTTGCCACGCTGCTTCGGGTGCAGGACGGCAAGGCCGGCGCGCGCGAGGTGTTCGGCGCGCTTGCCGACAAGGGCAAGGCGCTGTCGATCAAGCTCGTGCATATCCAGCAGTTCGACGACGCCCAGCGCCTCGACAAGCTCAACGCCTTCGTCGCCGCCCATGCCGATTTCGCGCCGGCCTATTTCCTGCTGGCGCAGGAGTTTTCGGAGGACCGGCTCGGCGCCCAGACGCTGGCCGACAAGCGCAACGAGGCCAAGGCGCTGACCAAATTCATGGCCTACGAGAAGGATGGCGGGCTGCTCAAATATTTCGTCGACCAGACGCAGCTCGCCGACTGGCTGGACCGCAGCCGCAGCCGGCTGGCGGCGCTTGGCGACGTGCTCGACCCCGCCCGCTTCGTGCCTTCGCTGACGCCGATGCGCTCCAACCAGGGCTGGTCGATGACCATCTCGCTGCCCGAGCCGGCGACCGCCATCTCCTGGCGCATGGGCGACAGCGGTCCTTTCACCGACACCGGTTTCCTGGCCATGAACGACCCGACGACCGGCAAGCCGATGGCCAATCCGAGCTTCGAGATGCCCGACAGCACCGTGGCGGGGATCATTGCGATCAAATATCTCGATATCAGGGGCCGCGAGACCGGCCCGTTCGACATCCGCTTCGACCCCGAAACAGCGCTTCAGCAAGGCAACAAGCAGATCCTCGACCAGTTCTGGACCTCGTGGATCGCCTTCGATGCCAGCGGCAACCACGGCCTGGTCTATTTCACCCAGATGCTGTCCTACCGCTGCGCCATCAAACAGGTGCATTACAGCCTGAACGGCGCGGCACTCGACAAGGAGATCAAGATGCCGCCTTGCGACAAGAAGGACCCCTACGCCATTCCCTACGATTACCAACCCTATTTCAAGGTCGCCGACAGCGTGAAATCGATGTCGGTGCAGGTTACCTACACCGACGACACCAAGTCGCCGGTGCGGGAATACAAGCGACAGTAGCTCACCCTCCCCTTGTGGGGAAGGTGAAGGTGCGCGATGCAAAAATGCCCTGTCGCAGTGCTTGCGCAACCGCCGCCGAACGGTTCAGTTTGCGCCTTCAGAATCGGTGACAGCGCAATGACCATCCACACCATCAAGGCCAGAGGCATTTCGGTTTCGCTCGACCTCACGGTCGGCCACATCGCCGACATGGTCGTCGAGGGCGGCGGGCGGCAGCTGAAGCCGCTGCATCGCGCGCCCTGGGTCGATGCGAACGAGACGCTGCCGAAAGACCTGCCGGAAGGCACGGTTCGGCTGTCCGGCGATTTCCTCTGCGCGCCGTTTTCGCGCAGCGATGTCGAGGAAGCGCCGCTGCATGGCTGGACGGCCAACAGCGCCTGGGATGTCGTCGAAAGTGTCGCGACCGACGATGGCTGGCGCGCCGTCTACCGCTTGCGGCACAAGGTAATGGGCGCTTCGGTCGACAAGATCCTGACGCTGCACGACGGCCATCCCTTCCTCTACCAGGAGCATGCGTTTTCAGGCGGCCATGGTGCCATCTCGGTCGCCCATCACCCGATGACGGCCATGACCGGCGGCGGCAGGCTGGCCTTTTCGCCGAAGCGTTTTGCCGCGACGCTGGACGACCCGCTGGAGCCCGATCCCGCACGCGGCCGCTTCATGCTCGCCTATCCGGCGCGCTCCGCCGATCTCGGTCATTTTCCCGCCGCCGGCGGCGGCACGCTCGACCTGACGGAATACCGTATGGATGACCGCCGCGAGGATTTCATCACGCTGGTCGAAGCCGACCATGGCGGGCCGGGATGGACCGCGCTTGCACGACAGGCCGAGGACGATCTGGTGCTGGTGCTGAAGAACCCGGCCGAACTGCCAATCACCATGCTGTGGTTCAGCAATGGCGGGCGCGACTACGCCCCATGGAGCGGCCGCCACCTTGGCGTGCTCGGCATCGAGGATGGCCGCGCTGCCGTCGGCCATGCCGCCTCGATCGGCGACAACTGGCTGAAGCGCGAAGGGGTGGCGACCGCTTTTGCGCTGGGCGAAGGCCAAAGCGTGTCCTTTCGCCACGTCATCGGCGTCCTGCCGCTGTCGGGCGGCGAGCCGCCGCGGGACGTCATGACGGCGGATGGCCGCATGCGGCTGCAAGCCGGTGGTTCGACGCCGGAGGTTCCCTTCGACAGCGATTTCCTGCGCATCGGCCAGCCGCTGGCCTCGTAGGTGTGATTGCGCGGCCGCAGGGTTTGAAATTTCCGTGAACTGTCGCCAAGATGTGGCCGAAATCATCATGCGGAACATGGTGGATCTGAAGCTCTGCCAGAGAGGCTCTCATGTCCGAAATCGCCCATCTCGCCGCCACCATCTTCAAGCGTGCCGGCAAGGCAAACCGCTTCATCGTCGCCATTGCCGGTCCACCGGGCGCCGGCAAGTCGACGCTGTCGGCAAGGCTGCATGAACTGCTGCCCGAAGGTGCAGCGGAGGTCGTACCGATGGACGGCTTCCACTATGACGACGCCGTGCTCGAGCGGCGCGGTCTGCGCGCGCGCAAGGGCGCGCCGGAAACCTTCGACTTTGCCGGTTTTGAGGCCTTGCTGAAGCGTATCCGTGCCGGTGAACCCGACATCGCCATTCCGGTCTTCGACCGCAGCATGGAACTGTCGCGCGCCGCAGCCTCGATCGTCGCCACAGAAACCAAGTTCATCCTGGTCGAGGGCAATTACCTGCTGCTCGACGAAGAGCCGTGGTCGCGGCTGGCGCCGCTGTTCGATTTCTCGATCTTCGTCGACGTGCCGCGCAACGAGCTCGAGCGCCGCCTGATGGAGCGCTGGCACGAGCATGGCCGCTCCGATGAAGATGCGCGCGCCTGGATCGCTTCCAACGACCTGCCCAACATCGAGCGCGTGCTCGCGCGGCGCAGTGCCGCCGATCTGGTGATCGGCCTTTCCGCTTGATTCGACGGATTGTGCAAGGGGAACCTTAAGACTTTCAGGCCGTTATCCCGACACGACAATTGTGCCAAAAGAGGGATTCGGTCCAATGGCAACCAAGGCAAAAAAGCCTGCGCCCGCCAAGGGCAAGGCGACCCAATCCAAAACCGGCGCCGGCCCGGCGATGACAGCCCGTTCAAAGGACGCCAAGCCGGCTTTCGGCAAGGCAGCGCCGAAGAAAGTGGTGCCGGCCGCAGCGAAAGCCGCGCCAAAAGCCCCAAAGCCGAAGAAGCCCGCGAGTTCCAGCGACTCCTTAGGCGGCAGTGCGATGCGCACGGCCAAGGCCACGGCCAACGTCGCTGCCGGCGCAGTCATGGTCGCCGCCCGAGGTGCTGCCTCGCTCGCTGCTTCCGTCATGGGCAAAGGCGGTTCGAAAGCCAAAGCGAAGGCGAAATAGCCGCGCTTCGGAGGCTGGTTTTTCTATCCCTTGGCCGGGATGGCCAGGCCTTTTTGCACCGCCGGCCGCGCCAGGCCGCGCTCCAGCCATGTTCCCAGATGGGCGAAATCGTCAAAGCCGACGAGTTCGCGCGCTTCGTAGAATCCGATCAGGTTGCGCACCCAACCGAGCAGCGAGATGTCGGCGATGGTGTAGTCATTGCCCATGATCCACTTGCGCCCTTTCAGCCGGCCGTCGAGCACGCCGAGCAGTCGCTTTGACTCGTCGCGATAGCGCTCCAGAGGGCGTTTGTCGGCGATTTCGCGGCCGGCGAATTTGTGGAAGAAGCCGACCTGGCCGAATATTGGCCCGACCGAGGCCATCTGGAAGAACACCCACTGGATGGTCTCGTAGCGGCGCGCGCCATCAATGGGCATGAGCAGGCCGGTCTTTTCAGCAAGGTAGAGCAGGATGGCGCCGGATTCGAACAGGCCGATCGGCTTGCCGTCCGGGCCGTTGGGATCGATGATCGCCGGTATCTTGCCGTTGGGATTGAGCGACAGGAATTCCGGTGTCCAGCTTTCGTTCTGGCCGATGTTGACCCAATGCGGCTCGTAAGGAAGGCCGAGTTCCTCCAGGGCGATCGATATCTTCACCCCGTTCGGCGTTGTCGCCGAATAGAGCTGGAGCTGGTCCGGATGCTTGGCCGGCCAACGCGTTGCGATCGGAAAGGCGGACAGGTCTGCCATGGAAACTCCTGGATGAGGATTCGCGCCGAGCGGCGCGGTTTTGGCGGGTCGGCCAAGGATTAGACGCGGCGCACGGCACGATCAATATGGCGGCGAAGGGTTTCATCGAGCACGGACAGTCAACGGAATGGCCGGCCTGGGGCAGATCCGCCCGCCCCCTAGATCAGACAGCCTTGAAGGCCAGCACGGCATTGGTGCCGCCGAACGCGAAGCCGTTGCTGATCGCGGCGCGCACCTTGCGCTCGCGCGGCACATTCGGCGTGACGTCGAGGTCGCAATCGGGATCGGGCTCACGAAAATTGGCCGTCGGCGGCACGATGCCTTCGCGGATCGCCATCACGCAGGCGATCATCTCCAGCGCACCCGATGCGCCGAGGCAGTGGGCGTGCATCGACTTGGTCGACGACACCGAAAGCTTGTAGGCATGGTCGCCGAAGACGCGCTTGATCGCTGCCGTCTCGATCTGGTCGTTGGCCTTGGTGCCGGTGCCATGGGCGTTGAGGTAGTCGACATCCTCGGGATTGAAGCCGGCATCGGCGAGGCAGGCGCGCATGGCCGCCGTCGGCCCTTCGACGGTCGGCGCGACAATGTCGGAGGCGTCGGCGGAGAGGCCGGCGCCGGCGACCTCGGCAAGGATGGTGGCGCCGCGCGCCATGGCGTGCTCGTACGTCTCCAGGACCGCCATGCCGGCGCCCTCGCCGAGCGACAGTCCCTGGCGGTCGGCCGAAAATGGCCGGCAGGTGTCGGGCGCCAGCACGCGCAATGCTTCCCAGCCCTTCAGGATGCCCCAGACCAGCGGCGCATCGGTGCCGCCGGCGACCATCACGTCGGCGCGGCCAAGTCTGATCTGGTCGACGGCCGAGGCGATGGCGTGGTTGGACGACGAACAGGCCGAGGTGACGCCGAAGACCGGGCCGCGCAGGCCCAGATTCATGCTGACGTGGCCAGAGGCCGCGCTTGGCATGACCTTTGGCACGGTGAAGATGCCGGCGCGGTTCTTGCCCTCGACCAGGATGGCGCGATAGCTCTCCTCGATCGCCTCCCAGCCGCAGACGCCGACGCCGACGACGGTGCCCATCCGATAGGTGGTGGCTTCATTCGAGACCAGGCCGGCGTGCTGCATGGCTTCCCTGGCTGCGATCGTCGCCAGCAGGCTGAAGCGGTCCATCGACACGGTCTGCTTGCGGTCGATGCCGTGATCGGGAAGCGTCTTGATTTCGCAGCCGACCTTGACCTTCAGATCATGCAGTTGGGGACTTGTGATCTGGCCGATGGCCGAGCGGCCGGCGCGCATCTCGTTCCAGATCGCGGGCGCGCTGGTGCCGAGCCCGCAAATGCCGCCCATGCCGGTGATGACAACGCGCTGCCGCATTCAGTTCAGGCTTTTTTCGCGATCAGCGCGCGCACAGCTTCGACCATGTCGCCGACGTTCTTCAGATTGCTCCAGGCGTCGACCGTGTTCATCTCGATCTCGATGCCATACTCTTCCTCAAGATCGAAGATAATCTCCGTCAGCTCGAGCGAATGGATGCCAAGCGAGGTCAATTCGGTGGTGGTGGTGATTTCTTCGCCGCCCGGCTCGGCATGAGCCTTGATCTTCGCGATGATATCCGTTGCCAGCTGGTCGGCCATTCGGTTCCTTCCCCACTATCTCGCGTTTCCCGACGCCGACTGAGCAGCGCCCCTTTTTCTCCTGGTATCAAGCCGCCGTCGTCGTTTAATACCCCCGCCAAGCGCAGCATGACCGTACCAAGGTGGTTCCCTCTATAGAAACCGAAACGTTGTCAAGCAACAAGCTATATCGAACTCCATATCGACAAAGCCGCCGGAGTGCTTAACGTGCAGGCATGGATATGGGCGAACATGGCGGGATTTCGACGCAGCGCGTTGCGGGCGTGGCGCGGCTTTCCTGTGCGCTTGGCGAGGGCCGCACGCGCTTGCGGCGCCTCTATCAGGACGGCGCCGCCAAGATAAGAATGCCGGCCGTCTCGGCCGATCCGCTCGAAGCGGTGCTGATCAACACCGCCGGCGGAATGACGGGCGGCGACCGTATCGCCTGGGACGTGGATGTCGGCGCGGCCGCTTCGGCATCGATCACCACGCAGGCCTGCGAGAAGATCTACCGGGCGGCATCCGACCATGCCGAAGTGCGGGTCAATTTGTCGGTAGGCGAAAACGGCCGCATCGCCTGGCTGCCGCAGGAAACCATCGTCTTCGACCGGGCGGCCTTTGCCCGCACGCTCGACGTCGAGCTTGCCGTCGGCGCCGAGGCGCTGGTGCTGGAAGCCGCCGTCTTCGGCCGCCTGGCGATGGGCGAACGCGCCACGCAGGGCAACTTCCATGACCGCTGGCGTGTGCGTCAGGATGGCGCCCTCGTTCATGCCGAGGATTTCCGCATCGGGCCCGATATCGCCGCAACGCTCGATCGCCCGGCGGTTGCCGGCGGCGCGATCGCGGTGGCGACATTGCTTCTGGTGTCGCCGCGCGCCGAAGCCCTGCTCGATCCGGTTCTGGAGATCGTCGGCGACCAGGGCAGCGCCAGCGCCTGGCGCGTGAAGAAATCTGGCAAGCTTCTTGCGAGGCTCTACGCCGGGGATGGCTACCGGCTGCGCCAGCGGCTGGTTCCACTCGTCGAATTGCTCAACGGAAGGGCGGGGTTGCCCAAATTATGGTCACTATAGGCCTGCCTCTACCAATCCAGGGAAACGCATGAACCTGACGCCGAGGGAAAAGGACAAGCTGCTGATCGCCATGGCGGCGATGGTGGCGCGCAAGCGGCTCGAACGCGGCGTCAAGCTCAACCATCCGGAAGCGATTGCGCTGATCACCGATTTCGTCGTCGAAGGCGCCCGCGACGGCCGTCCGGTTGCCGAACTGATGGAAGCCGGCGCTCATGTCGTCAGCCGCGCGCAAGTCATGGAAGGCATCGCCGAGATGATCCATGACGTGCAGGTCGAGGCGACGTTTCCCGACGGCACCAAGCTGGTGACCGTGCACGAACCGATCCGTTGAGGAGGACAGGATGCTGGAGCTGCGTCCCAACTGCGAATGCTGCGACAAGGACCTGCCGCCCGAGGCGACGGATGCGCTGATCTGCACCTTCGAGTGCACCTTTTGCGCCGGATGCGTGGAACAGGTGTTGGGCGGCATCTGCCCCAATTGCGGCGGTGGTTTTTCGGCGCGGCCGATCCGCCCGGCAGCGATGCTGAAGAAATATCCGGCGTCAGCCAAACGCGTTCTCAAGGCCGAAGGCTGCGGCCCCCGCAAGGCGGCGTGAACACCAGACCGAGCAAAACGAAAGGCAAACAGAATGATATCCGCCAAACGCCTCTGCCTGTCGGCGATCCTGCTGCTGGCCGCCGCCCTGCCGGCCTATGCCCATGTCGGCCTGGGTACCACCTCCTCCTTCACGGCCGGCTTCATGCACCCGCTCTCCGGCCTCGATCACATGACGGTGATGATCGCGGTCGGGCTGTGGGCGGCGCTCAAGGGCGGCAAGGCGGTTCTTGCCTGGCCGGCTGCCTTTGTCGGCGTCATGCTGGTCGGCGGCGCGCTGGGCATGCTGCATATGCCGCTGCCCTTCGTCGAACCGGGCATACTGGCATCGGTCGTGACACTCGGACTGCTGGTGGCGCTGGCGATCGATCTGCCGGTCTCGGCCGGCGTCGCCATCATCGGCCTGTTCGCACTTTTCCACGGCCACGCGCATGGCACCGAGGTGCCGGAGAATGCCGGCGGGCTTGAATACATGGCCGGCTTTGCGATCGCCACGCTGTTGCTGCATGCCACCGGCATCGCCACCGGTCTCGGTCTCGGCATCCGGTTTCGTGGCCTGGCCCGCGCTGCCGGTGCCGCCTGCGCGGCGATCGGCATCGGTCTCGCCTTCGGCATCGTGTGAGGGTGACCATGATCCCCGGTGAAATCATCACGGTGGGCGGCGACATCGAGCTCAACAAGGGCCTGCAGACCGTCACCCTGAAAGTCGCCAACAGCGGCGACCGGCCGATCCAGGTCGGCAGCCACTACCATTTCTTCGAAACCAATGAGGGGCTGAAATTCGACCGCGAACGGGCGCGTGGCATGCGCCTCGACATTGCCGCGGGCACGGCCATGCGCTTCGAGCCGGGCCAGGAGCGCGACGTCACGCTGGTGCCGCTCGGCGGCAAGCGCGAGGTCTACGGATTTCAGCAGAAGGTGATGGGCAAGCTGTGAGATCTTCCGGCGCGCTCAGCTCAGTTCGATGGCTTGGCCGCGGCGTAGATGACGATCTTTCCGGGATTGTCGAATTCGACGGCGAGGACATCCTGCGCCTGCACGCGCCGCGATTCGATGGCGTTGAACAGCAGCGCGTTGGCCTCGATCTCCTTGCGCAGCTCCGTAATGTCGTCCTGATGCTGCTTGACCTTGGCCTCGATCTCCGGCGGCGGGCCGCCTTCGCTGCGCGCGGCGTCGGTGAGGAACACGATGTCGACCTTGTCGAGCTTGGATGTCTTGCGCACCGTGCCGATGTTTTCACGCGTGCGGTCGATCGCCGTGTTGACGTTGCCGGCCTCGGTGTTGGCCTTGGCCTCTTCCTGCTTGACCTGCGAGCCGACGATGCGATTGACGGTCTCCGTGCTTTCCAGTCCTTGCGCCTTCAGTCCGGCAGCAGGACCAGCCGCCGCCAGGAACGTCATGGCGGCGACTGCCTGCATTCTGGTCGAGAAAGAAGTGATCGCCATCGCTCGCTCCTGAGAGAAATCGTTTCGGGGCGCGGGTTAGCGCGAAAAGAACAAAACGAATCCGGCCCGGCGAAGGTTCCTTTCCCGATGCGGCCGGCCGGCCGGATGCCGGCCCGCCATGCCGTGGCGTCAGCTCGCCTTCTTGGTGATCAGGGTCAGTGCGCCATTGGGTTCCATACTGGCTGCGACCACCTGCGCCGAGGTCATTCCCTTGGCCTCGAGCGCCGACTTGACCTTGGGTGTGGCGTCGATCGAGCTGCGCAGTTTCTTCAAGCCGTCATCGCCGCGCTGGGCGATCACCTGGTTGACCTGCGTCTGGGTGTCCTTTGGCAGCTCCGTGATGTCGACGATGTTGACGCTCTGGATCGTCGGCACCGCGGGCTGAGCCTGGGGCGTGGCTGGAGCAGGCGTTGCCGGCGCCGGAGCGGGCTGTGGCGCGGGTTGCTGCTGGGCACTGGCGGCGCCCGCCAGCATCAGGCTGGCGGCGGCGGCAAGAACTATCGTTTTGCGCATGGATTTTCCTTTCCATCGATTGGCAAACGGTCGGTCTGGGGTGACGCCCTAACCTCAACCGCCAAATGGGATCAGAAGGTGTCGCCCAGCAGGTCATTGCGTGACCATAGGATGGCAGCAATGTGCAGCCGCGCTTCAATCCAACCGCATTTCGGCAAACCGCATTTCGGGAGCAATCGCTGATGGCCAGAATTACCCGCGCCGCCTACGCGCAGATGTACGGCCCGACGGTCGGCGACAGAGTACGGCTTGCCGACACCGAACTGTTCATCGAGGTCGAGAAGGATCTCACCATCCATGGCGAAGAGGTGAAATTCGGCGGCGGCAAGGTGATCCGCGACGGCATGGGCCAGAGCCAGGTTTCCAGGGCGCAAGGCGCCGTCGATACCGTGATCACCAACGCGCTGGTGATCGATGCCAGTGCAGGCATCTTCAAGGCCGACATCGGCCTCAGGGACGGGCGCATCGCGGCCATCGGCAAGGCCGGCAATCCGGACACGCAGGATGGCGTCACCATCATCATCGGCCCCGGCACCGAGATCATCGCCGGCGAAGGCAAGATCCTGACATCAGGCGGCTTCGACGCGCATATCCACTTCATCTGCCCGCAGCAGATCGAGGAAGCGCTGATGTCAGGCATCACCACCATGCTCGGCGGCGGCACGGGCCCGGCGCACGGCACGCTGGCCACCACCTGCACGCCGGGGCCATGGCACATGGCCCGCATGATCCAGTCCTTCGACGCCTTTCCGATGAACATCGGCCTGTCGGGCAAGGGCAATGCCTCGCTGCCCGCCGCGCTCGAGGAAATGGTGCTGGGCGGCGCCTGCTCGCTGAAGCTGCACGAGGACTGGGGCACGACGCCGGCGGCCATCGATTGCTGCCTGTCGGTCGCCGACGATTACGACGTGCAGGTGATGATCCACACCGACACACTGAACGAATCCGGCTTTGTCGAGAACACGGTCGCCGCCATCAAGGGCCGCACCATCCACGCCTTCCACACCGAGGGCGCCGGCGGCGGCCACGCGCCCGACATCATCAAGGTCTGCGGCCTGCCCAACGTCATCCCGTCCTCGACCAATCCGACGCGGCCCTACACGGTCAACACGCTGGCCGAGCATCTCGACATGCTGATGGTCTGCCATCATCTGTCGCCGTCGATCCCCGAAGACATCGCCTTTGCCGAAAGCCGCATCCGCAAGGAGACCATCGCGGCGGAAGACATTTTGCACGACATCGGCGCCTTCTCGATCATCTCGTCGGATTCGCAGGCCATGGGCCGCGTCGGCGAAGTCGCGATCCGGACCTGGCAGACCGCCGACAAGATGAAACGCCAGCGCGGCTCGCTGCCGCAGGAGACCGGCAACAACGACAATTTCCGCGTCCGCCGCTACATCGCCAAATACACGATCAACCCGGCCATCGCGCATGGGCTGTCGAAAGACATCGGCTCGATCGCGGTTGGCAAACGCGCCGACCTGGTGCTGTGGAACCCGGCCTTCTTCGGCGTCAAGCCGGACATGGTGCTGATCGGCGGCATGATCGCCGCCGCCCCGATGGGCGACCCCAACGCCTCGATCCCGACGCCGCAGCCGATGCATTACCGGCCGATGTTCGGCGCCTATGGCAAGGCCAGGACCAACTCGTCGGTGACCTTCGTTTCGAAGGCAGCGCTCGAGTCGGGACTGCATGGCAGGCTCGGTGTCGACAAGCAGTTCGTCGCCGTCGAAAACACCCGCGGCGGCATCGGCAAGCATTCGATGGTGCTCAACGACGCCACGCCGCATGTCGAGGTCGATCCGGAAACCTACGAGGTGCGCGCCGACGGCGAGTTGCTGACCTGTGAGCCGGCGACGGTGCTGCCGATGGCGCAACGGTATTTTCTGTTTTGAAGCGGCGCTTCCACCGGGCGAGCATTATCCGTTGCAGCCCTTGGTGGAAGGCAGCACTATGCGGCCAACCAACAGCTGCATTGTGATCGAGCATGACCACCGAAATCGCTTCCGCCCACGACATCTTCCCGCACATCCGCATCGTCATGGGCATGGTGATCGGGCTTGGTGTCGCCCGCCTGCTGTCGGGGGTGGCGCGCATCGTCCAGCATCCCGGCCAGTACAAGCTCTATACCGTGCATCTGGCCTGGGTCGTCTCGGTGCTCCTGATGCTGGTGCATTTCTGGTGGTGGGAGTTCGGCCTCTACGCCGTCGAGATCTGGACCTTCGGCAAATATTTGTTCATCATTTTCTACGCGATCACGCTGTTCCTGCTGTGCGCGCTTTTGTTCCCAGATTCGATGCTGGACTACACCAGCTACGAGGATTTCTTCTATTCGCGCCGGGCGTGGTTCTTCGGCCTGCTGGCGGCGACCTATCTGCTCGACGTGGTCGACACGCTGCTGAAGGGGCCGGAGCATTTCGCCCGCTTCGGCAGCGAGTATCTGTTCCGCACGCCGGTCTTCGTCGCGCTCTGCATCATCGCGATCCTGGTGCGCGACCGCCGCTTCCACATCGCCTTTGTCACGGCGGCGCTTATCTATCAGATATCGTTCATCCTGCGGCTCTTCGACACCATCGTCTGAACGAACGCGATGATCTAGCTTGTTGGGGAAAGGCAGGGTTCGACATGTACAAGGCCGTTGGATCGCGCGTGTGCGGGCACAAGCAAATGGGAAATCCATGAAATGAAGCTCAACCTCAACACCGACTTCACCAAATTCCCGCGCGCCGTCTCGGTGCTGTCCGCCGGCGCTGCCGGAACCACCCTACCGTCCGGCCGGGCCATTCTCGCCCATGACGAGCGGCATCTGCGCCGCCGGGCCATCGAACTTGCCGACGGCGGCAAGGTGCTGGTCGACCTGCCCGAACCCGTCGCCTTGAACGATGGCGACCGGCTGGTGCTGGAGAATGGCGGCCATATCGAGATCATCGCGGCACCGGAAGAGGTCTACGACATCCGCGCCCGCGATGGCGTGCATCTGGCCGAACTCGCCTGGCATATCGGCAACCGCCATCTCGCGGCAGGCATCGAGGCCGGACGCATCCTCATCCTGCGCGACCATGTCATCAAGGCGATGCTGGAGGGGCTGGGCGCCACCGTGACCGACGTTTCCGAACCGTTCAAGCCGGTGCGCGGCGCCTATTCCGGGCATGGCGGGCAAAGCCACGATCACGGCCATGCGCATGCCCACAGCCACGCCGAAGCGCACAGCCATTCTCATGGCGAAGCGCGTTCCCATTCGCACAGTCATGCCGGCCATCACCACGATCATGACTGACCAGCCTTCGAACATCGCCCTGCTGCGGCTGATGGCGTGGCTGTCGCCTGCCTTTCCGGTCGGCGGCTTTTCCTACAGCCATGGTCTCGAGCGGGCGGTGCATGACGGGTTGGTTGCCGATGCCGGGAGCCTCGCCGGCTGGCTGGAGACGCTGGTCGAGATGGGCTCGGGCTGGAACGACGCCGTGCTGTTCGCCGAGAGCTGGCGCCGGGCATGCGGCACCGGTGATCTCGATGAAGTGGCGGCACTCGCCGAAGCCCTGGCCGGCTCGCGCGAACGCCATACCGAGACCATGCTGCAGGGTGGAGCCTTCCTCAAAGCGGCGGCCGCCTGGCCTAATCCGGTGCTGGAGCGCCTGCCGGCCGAATGCGCCTATTGCGTCGCCGTCGGCGCCATTGCGGGTGGCAACGGCATCGCGCTTCAGGATGCGCTGTCAGCCTTCCTGCAAACCTTCTTCTCCAACCTTGTGCAGGCAGCGATCCGGCTTGGCATCGTCGGCCAGAGCGGCGCGACCACGTTGTTAGCCGGCTTCGAGCCGCTGGCCCTGGCGACCGCAAGCCGCGCCGCGCGCTCGACACTCGACGATCTCGGTGGCTGCGCCTTCGTCTCCGATGTCATGGCGATGAAGCATGAAACCCAATATTCGCGACTGTTCCGCTCATGATTTTTCTCGCCTTCTCGCTTTCGACTGTTCTGCTCCTGATCACCGCGCTGCATGTCTATTGGAGTCTTGGCGGCATCTGGCCGGGCCAGGATGCGGCCTCCTGCGCCCGTGCCGTGGTCGGCTTTCGCGGCGTCGATGAGATGCCGACGCCGTTCGCCAGTTTCGCCGTTGCCGCATGCCTCTGCTTGGCGACACTATGGCCGCTGGCGCTCATGGGAGTCTTCGCTTCACCCTTCCCCAAGGAGGGTCTCGCCGCCACGTCGCTGCTCATCGGTCTGGTGTTCCTGGGACGCGGCATAGCCGGCTTCACGCCGTGGTGGCGGCGGCTGACGCCTGAACAGCCTTTCGCGCGGCTCGATGTCCGCTATTATTCGCCGCTGTGCCTGTTGATCGGGCTCGGCTTTGCCATCCTCGCCATCACGGAGTTTCCCGCATGACACAGACAAATGGTCCGCTGCGCGTCGGCATTGGCGGCCCGGTCGGTTCGGGCAAGACGACGCTGACCGAAAAACTGTGCAAGGCGCTGCGCGACGAGTTTTCCATCGCCGTCGTCACCAACGACATCTACACCAAGGAAGACGCCATGATGCTGGCGCGGCTGCAGGCGCTGCCCGAGGACCGCATCATGGGTGTCGAGACCGGCGGCTGCCCGCATACCGCGATCCGCGAGGATGCCTCGATCAATCTGCAGGCGATCGCGCAGATGAACAGGAAGTTCCCGGACCTCGACATCGTCTTCATCGAATCCGGCGGCGACAACCTTGCCGCCACCTTCTCGCCGGATCTCGCCGACCTGACGCTCTATGTCATCTCGGTCTGCCAGGGCGAGGAGATTCCGCGCAAGGGCGGGCCGGCGATCACCCGCTCCGATTTCCTGGTCATCAACAAGAGCGATCTGGCACCCTACGTGAACGTCAATCTCGATGTCATGGAGAGCGACGCCGGCCGCATGCGCGGCAAGCGGCCGTTCGGCTTCACGGACCTGTCGCGCGGCAAGGGACTGCAGGAGGTGATCGATTTCATCATCGAGCATGGCGGCCTGCGAGCCGGCGCTGCCGCTGCCAGCACGGCGGCGTGAGCATCCCTGCACCAACCAAAACCGGTTGCGGGAATGGGCTGGCCACGGCATTCTTGCCGAAACCGGAGAATTTTTCGATGAGCCTTGCCCGTCTGCAAAAGGAAACGCTGACCAACCTGCCCTACTATGAGGAGCGCGTCGATCTCGCCTGTGCCTTCCGCTGGACGGCGCGGCTCAACATGCACGAGGCGGTGGCCAATCATTTCTCGCTGGCCGTCAATGATGAGGGCACACAATTCCTCATGAACCCCAACCAGGTGCATTTCTCGCGCATCAAGGCGAGCGACCTTCTGATGATCGATGCCAACGATCCGGAAACGCTCTCCGGCCCCAATGCGCCCGACCCGACGGCGTGGGGGCTGCATGGCGCCATCCATCGCAATGTGCGTCACGCGCGCTGCGTCATGCATGTGCACTCGATCCACGCCACGGTGCTGGCATCGCTCGCTGACTCGACATTGCCGCCGATCGACCAGAATTCGGCGATGTTCTTCAACCGCCATGTGGTCGACGCGCACTATGGCGGGCTGGCCTTCGAGGAGGAGGGCGAGCGCTGCTCGCAGCTTCTCGTCGATCCCAAGGTCAAGGTGATGGTGATGGGCAATCACGGCGTGCTGGTCATCGGCGACACGGTCGCCGATGCCTTCAACCGCATGTTCTATTTCGAGCGCGCCGCCGAGACCTACATCAAGGCGCTGTGGACCGGCCGCCCGCTGCGCACGCTGTCCGACGCGATCGCCGAAAAGGCGGCGAGCGAGATGGACGATTACCCCGGCCAGGCCGAACGCCATCTCAGCGAGTTGAAGGCGATCCTCGACGAGCAGGAACCGGTCTACCGGAATTGAGCGTCCTTCTCCCCATGCCGTCACTATACGGGGAGAAGGTGCCGGCAGGCGGATGAGGGGCGGCGCCGACCTGGGCGGTTTTCCTCAGAGCCCCAGCTCTTTCCCCAATTCCTCGGCGCTGTTGATGACGATGGCGCCGGGCGGGCCTTCCATCGGCTTTTCCGGCCAGAAGATCGTCTTCATTCCCGCCGCCAGCCCTGCCATGGCGCCCGGCCAGCTGTCGTCGATCGCTACCGCCTGCGCGGGATCGACATCGGCCAGATACGCGGCGCGCAGGAATGGCTCGGCATGCGGCTTGCCTTCGCGCACGTCGTTGCGGCTGATCGTCTTCATGCCGGGGTAGATCAGGCCGACCATGCTCAAATTGGCGTCGACGATCATCCGGTCCGAATTCGAGACCACGGCCTGCTGGATGCCTCTTGCACGCAGCTCGTTGAAGATCTCGATCGCGCCGGGGCGCGGCTTCAAGCTCTCCACCAGCGGCAGGTAGTGTTCGTATTTGCGCAGGATCCAGTCGTCGAAAGGCAGGTCCAGGCCGAACTCGTCGCGCATCATCTCGTAGACCGGCAAGGCGGCGACGCCGAGCACGCGCTCATGCAGATCGTCCGGCGGGACAAGGCCGACATTGCGCATCGCCGCCACCAGGGCAGCTTCGTGCAGCGGTTCGCTGTCGACCAGCGTGCCGTCCATGTCCCAGAAAACCGCTTTCGGCGTCATGCGAGGCTCCTTTTTGCCATCCCTTAAAGGGTTTGAGCCGGGAGATAAACCTTCGGAGCGCAAGAACGTGCCGCCTGCCGGGACCGCAGCCAAGTCTCTTGGCGAGACGGACATCGTGGGGAGACGAGAAACTGGGCCGTGCCTACGCCGAGGGACAGCAAGCAATTGCCCCCGAGATTTGACAATTGCGCAGCAGGCCGTTCCCTGCGAAAGTGGGCATGGGCCGCTCTCATGACCGGCGGTCTCGGGAGGCAGGACTTTGAATAGCCGGCAGGATGGTGGCAGCAACAGGCTGGACGATGCGGCACGTGCCGGCTGGCTTTATTATGTTGCCGGCAACACACAGGACCAGATCGCTTCGACGCTTGGCATCTCGCGGCAAACGGCGCAGCGGCTGGTATCGCTGGCGGTGTCGGAGGGCTTGATCAAGGTTCGCGTCGACCATCCGATCGCCAACTGCCTCGATCTGGCGGCACGGCTGAGATCGCGCTTTGCGCTCGATCTGGTCGAAGTGGTGCCGAGCGACCCCAACTCGTCCTCGACCACGATCGGCATCGCCGAGGCGGCTGCCGCCGAGATCGAGCGACGGTTGCGTTCACCGACGCCGATCGTCATGGCGATCGGCACCGGGCGCACGCTGAAGGCGGCGATCGAGCAGCTGCCGCCGATGGAATGCCCGCAACACAAGGTGGTGTCGTTGACCGGCAACATCTCGCCGGACGGTTCGGCCGCCTTCTACAATGTCATCTTCACCATGGCCGACAGGGTCAAGGCACGCTCCTTCCCGATGCCGCTGCCGGTCATCGCCTCGTCGCCGGAGGAGCGTGAGATGCTGCTCAACCAGCCGATGATCCAGCCGACGCTTGCGCTTGCCGCCGAGGCCGACGTCACCTTCATCGGCATCGGCGACCTCGGCCCCAAGGCGCCGCTCTACGAGGACGGCTTCATTTCGGAGAGCGAATTGAAGGCGCTGCAGAAAGCCGGCGGCATCGCCGAGATCGTCGGCTGGGTGTTCGATAGGGAGGGCCGCATGATCGAGGGCATCACCAACGACCGGGTGTCGTCGGCGTCGCTGCCGTCACGCGAGAAATCGCTGGTCATCGCACTGGCGATGGGAGAACGAAAGCTGCCGGGCATTCTGGCGGCCGCGAACCGGCGGCTGATCAACGGCCTCATCACCGATGAACGGACCGCCGCCGCGCTGCTCGCCAGCATCTGACCGGAAGCACAACTGATCTGCGATAAAACCAACCGCGCTAGCTGTGCCGCCCGAAAGGGTCGTTGCCATCGAGAAAACCGAGATCGCGCTGCAGATGCGGCGACAGGTCCCTGATGTCGAGATGTGCCCGTTTTTTGGCTGCGAACCAGCCGAATCCATCCGTCAGCCACGAAAACCAGCGATGATCGGGTGCGGAAGTGCATTTTTGCTGCGCCATGGTCATGATCGTCAACCTTCGCTATCCTGAACCCGAATGACGGGTTGACTGGAAATGTCGGTCTTGACGGCGGCCTTTGCCAATCGAACGTCGATAAGGACCCATAAGGAGGCTTTATGCCGGACCTCAGCTCTCGGCAGGTTTCACAGCTTCCGCCGCTGCAGGCGATCCGGGTGTTCGAAGCGGTGGCGCGGCATCTTTCCTTCACCAAGGCGGCCGAGGAACTTGCCATGACGCAAGCGGCGGTCAGCTATCAGATCAAGGTGCTGGAGGAACGGGTCGGCGCGCCGCTGTTCCTGCGCCGGCCGCGCCAGATCGCACTCACCGAGGCTGGACAGCGCCTTGCGCCAGCGGTCAGCGAGGCCTTCGCCATTCTCGGCCAGGCCTATGCGGCGGCGCGTGGCGGCGCCGACGGATTGCTGTGCGTCACGACGGTGCTGACCTTTGCCTCGAACTGGCTGGCGCACCATCTGGGCTCATTCCAGATCGCTCATCCCTCCCTTGCCGTGCGGCTCGAAACATCGAGCCGGCTGACGGATTTCGCCCGCGAGGATGTCGACCTCGCCATCCGGTCGGGCGGCGGCAAATGGCCGGGGCTGGAAGCCTACAAGCTGCTCGATGCCGATTTCACGCCGATGCTGAGCCCGAAGCTCGCGGCAAGCATCGGCGGCGTCAGGGAACCGGCGGACCTGTTGCGGCTGCCGATCCTCGATCCCGGCGACATCTGGTGGACGCAATGGTTCGAGGCTGCCGGCGTGCACTCGCACGATCTCGCCAAACGGCCCGGCAGCAGCATGGGCGCGCAGGCCTATGAGGCCAATGCGGCGATCGCCGGTCATGGCGTCGCGATCCTGACCAGGGCGCTGTTCAAGGCGGAACTTGCCGGTGGGCGCCTGATCCAGCCTTTCGATCTGGTTGGCGACGACGGCCATGCCTTTTGGCTGGTCTACCCCGAAGCGCGCCGCAACGTGCCGAAGATCCGTGCCTTCCGCGACTGGCTGCTGGCCGAGATCGCCTGCTGACCGGCAGGCTTGCGGGCTGCACCTGGCCTCACAGATCTATCCGCTGTTGCCGCACTGTATCCGGCCGGGACGCTCTTCGTCCTGGCAATTTCCGCTCGTCCCGGCCTGCGGTGTCGCCCGGGTGCTGCGCTGCAGCATCGAATCCGACTTGACATAATTCACGCCAAGTGAGTAATTGCCCAAAGCCAAGGCAAATGCTCATCTTGGTTCAAGGGAGGAATTTGATGAAACTTCGCACGCTCACCCTGGGCTTGTTGTCGGCCAGCACGCTTGCGTTCGCCGCACATGCCGAATCCATCACCATCGCCACCGTCAACAATGGCGATATGGTCCGCATGCAAAAGCTGACCGAGGACTTCACCAAGGCGAACCCCGACATCCAGCTCAACTGGGTTACGCTCGAAGAGAATGTGCTGCGCGAGCGCGTCACCACCGACATCGCCACCAAGGGCGGCCAGTACGACGTGATGACCATCGGCACCTATGAGGTTCCGATCTGGGCCAAGCAGAGCTGGCTTTTGCCGCTCGACAAGCTCGGCGACGACTACGACGCCAAGGACATCATCCCGGCCATTGCTGGCGGCCTTTCGGTCGACGGCAAGCTCTATGCCGCGCCCTTCTACGGCGAAAGCTCCTTCGTCATGTACCGCAAGGACCTGATGGACAAGGCCGGGCTGAAGATGCCCGACGCGCCGACCTGGGACTTCATCAAGCAGGCCGCCGACAAGATGACCGACCGCGCCAATGGCGTGAACGGCGTGTGCCTGCGCGGCAAGGCCGGCTGGGGCGAGAACATGGCTTTCCTGACCGCCATGTCGAACTCCTTCGGCGCCCGCTGGTTCGACGAGAACTGGAAGCCGCAGTTCGATCAGCCGGAATGGAAGAACACGTTGCAGTTCTATGTCGACCTGATGAAGGCCGACGGCCCCGAGGGGGCTTCCTCCAACGGCTTCAACGAAAACCTGGCGCTGTTCCAGCAGGGCAAATGCGGCATGTGGATCGACGCCACGGTCGCCGCGTCCTTCGTTTCGGACCCGAAGAACTCCACCGTCGCCGATAAGGTCGGCTATGCGCTGGCGCCCGACAATGGCCTGGGCAAGCGCGGCAACTGGCTGTGGGCCTGGTCGCTGGCCATCCCCGCCGGCACGCAGAAAGCGGATGCCGCCGAGAAGTTCGTCTCCTGGGCGACCAGCAAGCACTATGCGGAGCTCGTCGCTTCGAAGGAAGGCTGGGCCAACGTTCCTCCGGGCACGCGCTCCTCGCTCTACGCCAATGCCGAGTACCAGAAGGCGGCTCCGTTCGCCAAGATGACGCTGGACTCCATCAATGCCGCCGATCCGACGCATCCGACGGTCAAGCCGGTGCCCTATGTCGGCGTCCAGTTCGTCGCCATCCCTGAGTTCCAGGGCCTTGGCACCACGGTCGGCCAGCTCTTCTCGGCGGCGCTTGCCGGCCAGTCGAGCGTCGACGACGCGCTGAAGCAGGCCCAGGACGCTGCCACCGCGGCAATGACCGAGGGCGGATACATCAAGTAAGGCTCCTCCCGGTGCCGACTGCCGGTCGCCTCCTTGACCGGCAACGGCCGCCCGAGTTCCCAGTTCGGGCGGCCGCCTTTAACGCCTTTTGAAAATTCCGTCTGACCAGTGAGGGTGACCGTCATGGCTACTCAGCAGACCCGTTCGCTTGCCCGTTTCATGATGGCGCCATCCGTGGTGCTGCTGTTCGTCTGGATGATCGTGCCGCTGGTCATCACCATCTGGTTCTCCTTCCAGCAGTACAACCCGCTCAATCCGATCCGCGACGGCTTCGTCGGCTTCTCGAATTACGCGCTGTTCTATTCCAACCCGGCCTTCCTGCAGTCGATCCTCAACACGCTCACCTTGGTGGTCAGCGTGCTCCTGATCACGGTGATCGGCGGCATCCTTCTGGCGCTGCTGATCGACCAGCCGATGTGGGGCCAGGGCATCGTGCGCATCCTCGTCATCTCTCCGTTCTTCGTCATGCCGCCGGTGGCCGCATTGGTCTGGAAGAACATGATCATGCACCCGCAATACGGGGTGTTCGCCGACATAGCCCGCATCTTCGGGGCCCAGCCGATCGACTGGTTCGGGCAACATCCGATGCTGGCGATCATCATCATCGTCGCCTGGCAGTGGCTGCCCTTCGCGACGCTCATTCTTCTGACCGCGCTGCAGTCGCTCGACGGCGAGCAGAAGGAAGCCGCCGAGATGGACGGCGCCGGGTTCATCAGCCGCTTCATCTATCTGACGCTGCCGCACATGTCGCGCGCCATCACGGTCGTCATCCTGATCCAGACGATCTTCCTTCTCTCGGTCTATGCCGAGATCCTCGTCACCACCAATGGCGGCCCGGGATATGCCTCCACCAACCTGCCCTTCCTCGTCTACCAGAAGGCGTTGCTGGAGTTCAAAATCGGCCAGGCATCCGCCGGCGGTGTGATCGCCGTCATTCTCGCCAATATCGTTGCCTTCTTCGCCATGCGCGCCGTCGGCAAGAACCTGGACAAGTAAGGGAGGCTACGATGGCACGCTCAGTCACCACCCGGCACAAGACGATCGCGACGGTTGCCGCCTGGATCGTCGCCCTGCTGATCTTCTTCCCGATCCTCTACACGATCATCACCTCGTTCAAGTCGGAGCAGGAAGCCATCCAGGGCTTCAGCATCATCCCGTCGGGAACGTTCGAGAGCTATACCGAGGTCCAGGCACAGAGCGGCTACTTCAAGTTCTTCTTCAACTCGGTGCTGCTCTCGGTCGGCTCGACCATCCTGGCCCTGCTGGTCGCCATACCCGCGGCATGGTCGATGGCCTTCTCGCCGACCAAGCGGACCAAGGACATCTTGATGTGGATGCTGTCCACCAAGATGATGCCGGCGGTCGCGGTGCTGTTCCCGATCTACCTGATCTTCCGCGACACAGGCCTGCTCGACAGCCGCATCGGCCTCATGATCATGCTGATGCTGATCAACCTGCCGATCGTGGTGTGGATGCTCTACACCTATTTCCGCGAAATCCCTGGCGAGATCCTGGAAGCGGCGCGCATGGACGGCGCATCGCTGTGGAACGAGATCGTCTATGTGCTGACGCCGATGGCGGTGCCGGGCATCGCCTCGACAATGCTGCTCAACATCATCCTGGCCTGGAACGAGGCGTTCTGGACGATCCGGCTGACGACGACGGAAGCCGCACCCCTGACCGCCTTCATCAGCTCGTTCTCAAGCCCGCAAGGCCTGTTCTGGGCGAAGCTTTCGGCCGCCTCGACGCTGGCCATCGCGCCGATCCTGATCATGGGCTGGTTCAGCCAGAAGCAGCTGGTGCGCGGCCTGACATTTGGTGCGGTGAAATAACGGAATTGCCCGAAGCAATCGGCAGAAATAACCCCTCGGGGAGGAAACCATGGGAAACATCACGCTCAAGAACGTCTCGAAATCCTTCGGAGCGACGTCCATCATCCCCGGTCTCGACCTGGTGATCGAGAATGGCGAGTTCGTCGTCTTTGTCGGCCCGTCGGGTTGCGGCAAGTCAACGCTGCTGCGCCTGATCGCCGGGCTCGAGGACACCAGCGGCGGCTCCATCAACATCGACGGCCGCGACGTCACCGGCGAGGCACCGGCCAAGCGCAAGCTCGCCATGGTGTTCCAGTCTTACGCGCTCTATCCGCACATGACGGTGGCCAAGAACATCGGCTTCCCGCTGAAGATGGCCGGTGAGGACAAGGCGACCATCGACAAGAAGGTGGGAGACGCGGCGCGCGTGCTCAACCTGACCAACTATCTCGAACGCCGGCCCGGCCAGCTTTCAGGCGGCCAGCGCCAGCGCGTCGCGATCGGCCGCGCCATCGTGCGTCAGCCGACCGCCTTCCTGTTCGACGAACCGCTGTCCAATCTCGATGCGGCACTGCGCGGCACCATGCGGCTGGAGATCAGCGAGCTGCACCATCAGCTCAAGACCACCATGATCTACGTTACCCACGATCAGGTCGAAGCGATGACCATGGCCGACAAGATCGTCGTGCTGAACGCCGGCAACATCGAGCAGGTCGGCTCGCCGATGGAGCTCTACAAGACGCCGAAGAACCTGTTCGTCGCCAGCTTTATCGGCTCGCCGAAGATGAACCTGATCGAGGGCGCGCCGGCTGCCAAAAACGGCGCCAAGACCATCGGCATCCGTCCCGAACACCTGGAGATCTCGACCACGGCGGGCGAATGGAAGGCGGTCGTCGGCGTCGCCGAGCATCTCGGCTCCGACACCTTCCTGCACGTCCAGGCCGACGGCGTCGGTCCGCTGACCGTGCGCGCCGACGGCGAACTCGGCGTCCATCACGGCGACACCATTTACCTGACACCAGACAAGGCCAAGCTGCATCGCTTTGGCGCCGACGGAAAGGCAATCTGAACATGCGACTGGCCGGCAAATCCGCGCTGATCACGGGTTCGGCCCGCGGCATCGGCAGAGCCTTCGCCGAAGCCTATGCCGGCGAAGGCGCAACCGTCGCCATCGCCGACATCAATCTCGAGGCGGCGCAGAAGACGGCCGCAGAGATTGGCGGCAAGGCCTATGCGGTCAAGCTCGACGTCACCGACCTCGCCTCGATCGAGGCGGCGGTGAAAGCCGTCGAGACGAAGACCGGTGGCCTCGATATCCTGATCAACAACGCCGCCCTGTTCGACCTGGCGCCGATCGTCGAAATCACCAGGGCAAGCTACGACAAGTTGTTTTCCGTCAATGTCGCCGGCACGCTGTTCATGCTGCAGGCAGCCGCCCGCTCGATGATCGCGCGAGGCAAGGGCGGCAGGATCATCAACATGGCGAGCCAGGCCGGACGGCGCGGCGAGGCGCTGGTCGGCGTCTATTGCGCCACCAAGGCCGCCGTCATCTCGCTGACCCAGTCGGCGGGGCTCGACCTGATCAAGCACCGCATCAACGTCAACGCGATTGCCCCTGGCGTCGTCGACGGCGAGCACTGGGATCACGTCGATTCGCTGTTCGCCAAATATGAGAACCGGCCGAGGGGCGAGAAGAAGAAGCTGGTTGGCGAGGCGGTGCCGTATGGCCGCATGGGCACGGCGCAGGACCTCACCGGCATGGCTGTGTTTCTCGCCAGCAGCGACGCCGAATACATCGTCGCCCAGACCTACAATGTCGATGGCGGCCAGTGGATGAGTTGAGGGCGGGGGACGGCCTCTGCTCCTCGTCCCTCCGCGGGGAGCAGAGGCCGACTTCAGCGGGCGCGTAGCAAGTGCCACCCCTTATCCTCTCCCCGACGGGGAGAGGAGCGTAACGAAGGCCGAAACCCGGCCAAAGGGTAAAACAGATGACCGTGAAACTCTCGTCCTCTAACCTCTCCAAGCTGCCCGCCAACGTCGCAGGTCCGAAGTATGACCGCGCGACGCTGAAGGCCGGCATCGTGCATTTCGGCGTCGGCAATTTCCACCGCTCGCATCAGGCCGTCTATCTCGACGATCTGTTCAATGCGGGCATCGGCCATGACTGGGCGCTGATCGGTGCCGGCGTGTTCGACGGTGAAAAGATCGGCCGCGGCAAACTGGAAGAGCAGGACTGGCTGACCACGGTGGTCGAGCAGGACTCTGGCCATATGAATGCCCGCGTCACCGGCGCGATGATCGACTTCCTGATGCCTGGCGATGCGGCCGGTGTCATCAAACGGCTTGCCGACCCGGCGATCAAGATCGTTTCGCTGACCATCACCGAAGGCGGCTACTTTATCGATCCGGCTTCCGGCGTGTTCAACCCGATCCATCCCGACATCGTCGCCGACGCGCAGGCCGGCGCCACGCCGAAGACGGTGTTCGGCATCATTCTTGCCGGGCTGATGCGCCGCCGCGATGAAGGCACCGTGCCGTTCACCGTCATGTCGTGCGACAACATTCCCCACAACGGCCATGTCACCTCGGATGGCGTCATCGGCCTGGCCCGTTTGATCGACGAGGATCTGGCGAACTGGGTCAGCGAGCATGTCGCCTTTCCGAACGGCATGGTCGATCGCATCACGCCGGCCACCACCGACCGCGAGCGCGGCATCCTGGCCAAGGATTTCGGCCTCGAGGACAACTGGCCGGTGTTCTGCGAGCCGTTCCGGCAGTGGGTGCTGGAGGACCATTTCACCGATGGCCGGCCGCCGCTGGAAAAGGTCGGCGTGCAGTTCGTCAAAGACGTTGCGCCTTATGAACTGATGAAAATCCGCATCCTCAATGGCGGCCATGCAGCGATCGCCTATCCGGCCGGCCTGATGGACATCCATTTCGTGCATGAGGCGATGCAGGAGCCGCTGGTGAGCGGTTTTCTGGCCAAGCTCGAACGGGACGAAATCATCCCGACGGTGCCGCCGGTGCCGGACACGGTTCTGGAAGACTATTACCAGCTCATCGAGAGCCGCTTCTCCAACCCGAAGATCGGCGACACGGTGCGCCGGCTCTGCCTCGACGGCTCCAACCGCCAGCCGAAGTTCATCATCCCGACCATCGCCGACCGGCTGAAGGCTGGGAAAAGCGTCGCCGGCCTGGCGCTGGAATCGGCATTGTGGTGCCGCTATTGCTTCGGCACGACGGACAGCGGCGCCGTCATCGAGCCCAACGACCCGAGTTGGGACCGGCTGCAGGCGACGGCAAAGGCAGCAAAGGACGCTCCCGCCGCCTGGCTCGCCATGGAGGACATCTATGGCGATGTCGGCCGCGCAACGGCGTTTGTCGAGGCCTTTGCCCATGCGCTCAACGTGCTGTGGGCGAATGGCGCGCGCGCCACGCTGACGCGCTACCTCGCCGGCAAGCTCTGAGAGCCATTCTCGGCCATGACGCCTGAACTGGTCATTTTCGACTGCGATGGCGTGCTGGTCGACAGCGAGGCGCTCTCCGTCTCGGCGCTGCTCGGCATGGTCAGGCTTGCCGGCGGCAGCGTCAGTGAGGATGCCGCCTACGAGCATTTCCTCGGCAAGAGCATGAAAAGCGTGCGCGAGATCCTCGGCCGCGACTTCGGGCTCGATATTACCGACCTGCACCTGACCGAGATGCGCGTCGAATTGATGCGCAAATTCCGCGAGGAGCTGAAGCCGATCGCCGGTGTCAAGAAGATGCTGCCGAAGCTTGAGCTGCCGTTCTGTGTCGCGTCCTCGGGCACGCTCGACCGCATCCGCTACGCGCTCGACGTCACCGGATTGCTTGGGCTGATGGAACCGCACCTGTTCAGTGCCACCATGGTGGCCAAGGGAAAGCCCGCGCCGGACCTGTTCCTGCATGCTGCCGCCAGCATGCGGGCCCATCCACGCAAATGCCTCGTCATCGAGGACAGCCCGGCCGGCATCATTGCCGCGCGGGCGGCGGGGATGCGCGTGTTTGCCTTCACCGGCGGCTCGCACGCCGGCAACCCGACCTTGAAAGCGCGGCTTGCGTCGAGTGAACCGGACTTTATATTCGCTGACATGCTGCAATTGCCCGATCTGATTGCAGGCCTGGGAGCGAGAGACAGAGCATCTTGACGAAACAGTTCGTTTGCGCGGTCGATGTCGGCACCGGGAGCGCTCGCGCGGGCATTCTCGACACCAACGGCACCTTGCTCGGCCGCGCCGAGCGGCCGATCGCCATGAACCAGCCGAAGCCCGATCACGCCGAACATGATTCGCGCGATATCTGGTCGGCCGTCTGCGCCGCCGTGCGCGCTGCCCGCGAAAAGGCCGGCATAGCTGCCGAGGAGGTCGTCGGCATCTCCTTCGATGCCACCTGTTCGCTGGTGGTGCGCGACCGGCAAGGCGGCCAGCTCAGCATCTCGACCACGGGCGACAAGCGCTGGGACACCATCGTCTGGCTCGACCACCGCGCCATCGCGGAGGCCGACGAATGCACGGCAAGCGGCCATGCCGTGCTGAATTACGTCGGTGGCGTCATGTCGCCGGAAATGGCGACACCGAAGCTGATGTGGCTGAAGCGCAATTTGCCGGAGACCTGGAATGAAGCCGGCTATTTATTCGATCTCACCGATTTCCTGACCTGGCAAGCGACAGGTTCGCTGGCCCGCTCGCAATGCACGCTGACCGCCAAATGGACCTATCTGGCGCATGAAGAGGCCGGCTGGCGGCGCGACTTCTTTGCGCTCGTCGGCCTCGGCGATCTTTTCGAGCACGGCAATTTGCCGGAAAAGGCCAGTCCGGTCGGCGCTTATATTGGCCAACTGACCGCCCAGGCAGCGGCCGAGCTTGGGCTGAGCGAGAAATGCCGGGTCGGCGCCGGCGTCATCGATGCCTATGCCGGTGCGCTTGGCGTGCTCGGCGGCTTTGCCGGCGACCAACAGGACATCGGCCGGCATTTGGCGCTGATCGCCGGCACGTCGAGCTGCGTCATGGCGATGTCACCGGATCCGCAGCCCTTCGCCGGCGTCTGGGGTCCCTATTACGGCGCGGCGCTGCCCAGGCTGTGGCTGTCGGAAGGCGGCCAGTCGGCGACCGGCGCCCTGCTCGACCACATCATCCGCTGGCACGGCGCCGGCGGCGAGCCGGATGCCGCCATGCATGCGAAGATCGCCAGGCGTGTCACCGAGCTGCGCGCCACCGAGGGCGACAACCTTGCCGCGCGGCTGCATGTGCTGCCCGATTTTCATGGTAACCGCTCACCGCTCGCCGATCCGCATGCCGTCGGCGTCGTCAGCGGGCTGACGCTGGACTCCTCCTTCGACAGCCTGTGCAAGCTCTACTGGCGCACCGCCGTCGGCATCGCGCTCGGCGTGCGCCACGTGCTGGAGGCGCTGAACGAGAACGGCTATCTGATCGATACGCTGCATGTCACCGGCGGCCACACCAAGAACCCGCTGTTGATGGAGCTCTATGCCGACGCCACCGGCTGCACGGTGATCGAGCCGCTGGCCGACGAGGCGGTGCTGCTCGGCACCGGCATGATCGCCGCCACCGCGGCCGGGCTGTTTCCCGACCTCAACGCGGCCTGTCTTGCCATGCAGCAAGGCGGCAGGACGCGCGCGTCGAACCCGAAATCATCAGGGCGTTTCGACCGCGACTACAAGGTTTTCCTTGAGATGCACCGCCAGCGGCGGATGCTGGACGCGATCCGCTAGAGCATCGGGGCCGGTCCCTGGCTCAATCCGTTCCCGTCCCTCCTCTCTTGCCTTCATGTCGCGTTTCGTCCAGAAGCTGACGCAAACGCCGCGAAACCGAAGGTTTTGCCGTTTGACATGCGGCTTCCGGCTCTGGCCGACGCGCCGTAGCTGGAAAGAGCGGAACAATGTCTGCGATCGAAGCCGGCGCTCGCGCGCCGGAAAATCTTTGGCGTCAGGAAATCAGGGCGACGCTGGCGCTCGCCTGGCCGATGGTGCTGACCAATCTCGGCCAGACCGCGATGACGGCCACCGACGTCATGATGATGGGCCGGCTGGGGCCGGATACGCTGGCCAGTGGCGCGCTTGGCGCCAACCTCTATTTCATGCCGCTGATCTTCGGCCTCGGCCTGATGCTGGCGACATCGCCGATGATCGCCACCGAGCTTGGCCGCCGCCGCTATTCGGTGCGCGACCTGCGCCGCACCGTGCGCCAGGGCCTGTGGCTGGCGATCCTGATCTCGATTCCGATCTGGCTCGTGCTTTGGCACGGCGAAGGCATTCTGCTGGCCATGGGCCAGGAACCGGCACTGGCGCATCAGGCCGGCATCTATCTGCGCTGGCTCGAATGGGCGGTGCTGCCCTTCTACTTCTATATCGTGCTGCGCTCGTTTATCTCGGCGCTGGAGCGGCCGGGCTGGGCGCTGGTCATCGTCTTTGTTGCCGTCGCCTGCAATGCCTTCTTCAACTGGGTGTTCATGTTCGGCAATCTCGGCGTGCCGTCGATGGGCATTGCCGGGTCGGGCCTTGCCACCTCGCTGTCCTCAACGCTGATGTTCATCGGCCTGGCTGCCGTGGTGATACTGGAGAAGAAGTTCCGCCGTTATCGTCTGTTCGGACGGTTCTGGCGATCGGACTGGCCACGCTTCAAGGGCCTGTTGCGGCTCGGCCTGCCGATTGCCGGCATTCTCGCCTTCGAGGTGACTATCTTCAATGCGGCCGCCCTGCTGATGGGCCTGATCGACGCGGATTCGCTGGCCGCGCACGCGATCGCCATCCAGATCGCCTCGATCTCCTTCATGGTGCCGCTTGGCCTCAACCAGGCGGTGACGGTGCGCGTCGGCCTTGCGCATGGCGCCGGCAATCCGCAAGGCGTGTCGCGCGCCGGCTGGACCGCCTTCGTCATCGGCGTTTCCTTCATGGCGCTGATGGGGCTGGTGATGATCCTGTGGCCGCATCCGCTGATCAGCGCCTTCATCGATCTGAGCAATCCGGCCAATGCCAGGGTGATCGAACTTGCCGTGTCGTTCCTGGTCTTCGCGGCGCTGTTCCAGGTCTTCGACGGCGCCCAGGCGGTGGCCGCCGGCATGCTGCGCGGCCTGCACGACACCAAGGTGCCGATGATCTATGCCGCGATCGGCTATTGGGGCGTCGGCCTGCCGCTTGGGGTGCTGCTCGCCTTCCATTTCGGCCTGCATGGCGTCGGCATCTGGATCGGCCTGTCGACGGGGCTGGCCGTGGTGGCCGCGCTGCTGCTGGCGCGCTGGCTGCGGCGCGACCGACTGGCGCCGCCGCTCGCGTTCGGGCATTGAAACAGCTCAATTGGGCTCGGCGGCTGTTGTCCTGTGGACGTTGGCTCATTGAACAACGCCTGCAGAACTCCCTCAAAATCCGGCGCCGCGCTGGAGGCGGTCAGAATGTCGGCGGCGTGTTGACCCAGAGGATGCGGACCGTGGTCGAACCGATATTGCGGTAGCCGTGGCCGAGTTCGGAGTTGAAATAGAACGCGTCGCCTGCCTCGAGCGCCACCACGTTCGCCTCGACCAGCAATTCGACGGAACCTTCGAGCACGTAGCCGAACTCTTGTCCCTTGTGGCTGATCAACTCGGGGCTGCCGCCGCCGGCCTCGATCACATGAACGTTGATCTGCAGCAGATATTCCGGACCGGACGGCACCAATTGCTCGAGCACGACATGGTTGCCCGAACGCCGATGTCCCGTCTCCATGTGCGGACGCTCGTTCTGCCGCAAAACGAACACTTCCGAGGCATTGTGCTGCAGCGTGCCGAACATCGCGTTCATGTTGATGCCCAGCGCCTGCACCAGCCGATGCAGAGCCGCCATGGACGGTGTAGCGCGGTCGTTTTCGATCTTCGAGAGATAACCCTCTGTCAGCCCGATGCGGGCGCCGAGCTCTTCCAGGCTGAGGCCAAGCACCTGTCTGGCATGGCGCAGCTTGACGCCGATCCTCGGGGTTCCGTTTCTGTCGCGCATGTCAGGTCCGCGTCTTCATCCAGTCCGCCAGCTTCGCCAGCAGGAAATCGACTTCCGCCTCGGTGTTGTAATGAGCCAGCCCGATGCGGACGACACCGTTGCGGTCCGCAAGCCCCAGCCGCTTGATTGGCTCCAAACCGTAATTGTGACCGTGCCAGAGATAGATGCCTTCCTCTGCCATCGCCTTGGCGATATCGGCGGGATCGGTTCCGTCAACGGTGATCGACACGGTAGGCACACGGCGCGCCAGCGCCGCCACATCGGATATGCCCTGGATCAAGACGCCATCAATTCTAGACAATCCGGCAATCAGCCGTGCTGTCAGGACACGCTCATAACGGTCGGCGACTTCAATGCCGGCGACGATGCGCTCCCGCCGCGTCGCCTGCGGGTGGACGTTGCCGAAGGACTGTCCGAGCCAGGCATAGTGCTCGACGGCGCCAAGCACCCCGGCAAGCGCCTCGCGGCTTGTCGTTCCCGTCTCGAATTTTCCAGGTGGCGTATTGGAAGCCGCGCGCACCTTATAGGCGGTCAGCGCCTGCAGCAGATCGAAACGGCCCCACAACACCCCGTGATGCGGTCCAAAAAATTTGTAGGCCGAGCAAACCAGGAAATCACAGCCGATCTCCTGGACGTCGATCACCCCATGCGGCGCGAACTGCACCGCGTCGATATAGCTCAGCGCCCCGATCGCGCGGGCGCGCTGCGCGATCCGCTTCACGTCGTTGATCGTGCCGGTAACGTTGCTGGCATATCCGACGGCGACCAGCTTGACGTCCTCGTCGATAGTCGCCTCCAGCGTCGACAGGTCGAGTTCGAAGGTTTTTGGATCGAGGTCGATCCAGCGTACTTCAAGCCCCCGATCCTCCGCCAGCATCAGCCAGGGTGCGACGTTGGCGTCATGATCCATGCGCGTCAGCACGATGGCGTCGCCGGCGTTCAGATCGCGGCCGATGGCGCGCGAGACGGCGAAAGTCAGAGTCGTCATGTTCTGGCCGAACACCACCTCACGCCGGTCGGCGGCATTGAAGAAATCGGCCATCGCCTGATGCGCGTCGTCGACCATCGCCTGGGCCGCGAGTGAGGTTTCGAAATAGCCACCAAGATTGGCGTTGGTTTCGATCATGGCACGCGTCATACGCTCGATCGAACGGCTCGCCATCTGGGTTCCCGCGGGATTGTCGAAGAAAATCCGCTTCTTCGGCCCGGCACCTCTCGCCATCGCCGGAAAAGCATCGCGGACCGTATCTATATCCATGTCTGAATTCCGTGTCTGATGATCGTTGTGCGGCGGCCCCTCGACCGCCGCCAGCAGCGGCTTCACGCGTTCAGCCGGCCGCTTCATGGATGGCGACAGCGCGAGCCGGGAAGCCAGATCCGGCCTTTGGCTTTGGCCAGCTTGCCATTATCAACGCGCCGGCTTCGGGCACTTTGTCGAGATTGGCCAAGAGCTCGATCTGCCAGCAGTCGCGCGACAGCACATAGTATTCCAGGCTTGCGTCACCTGCGGAAGTGGCACGGCCGGGATCAGTGTCCATGCCCTCGTGCCCGATCGCAGCGACACCGCGGCGTTCCAAAAGTTCCTCCAGCACCGGCTTCGACCAACCCGGCGCATGCGAGATACCGTCGGCCGACTTGTTCCGAAATGCCACGGGGTCCGGCCAGCGCGGCCACCAGCCGGTGCGAAGTGCGACAAAACACTTTTCCGGGATACGGCCGTTCCGCGTCTCCCAGGCCGAAATATCGTCGAGCGTCGGCGTCGCGTCGGGATCGGCGGCGACCCTGTCGCTGATGTCGAGGATGACCAGCGGCAGAAGCATCTCCGCCACCGGCAGTTGGTCGATCGAGCGGCCGCCGTCGATGAAGTGCACCGGCGGATCGACATGGGTGCCCCACTGTCCGACGAAGGCGTAGTGGTGGACCTGGAAGGCATCGCCCTTCGAAAAATCGAGCAACGCACTGCGCTCCTCGTCCGGGAAGGCCGGGAAATGCGGCTGACCCGGATGAAACGCATGCGTCAGGTCGGTGAAGGTCGCGGCGGAGAGCCGCGACCTGTAGATGTCCCAAAGCGAGCCCGGAGTGGACAAGATCACGGCTCCGCGACGAAGGTCGGTGCCGCTTCACTTGCCAGGACAAGCTTGCCGTCCTTGACACCAATGACCGAGACCGACTTGTCCGGCACCGAAATGCCCGGGCGGTAGGTGATCGTGCCGGTCACGCCGTCGAGCCCGGACGTAGCGGCCAGCGCGTCACGGATCTTGGCCGGATCCGGCGCACCGGCACGCTTGATCGCGTCGGCCATCAGCTTGACCGAGTCGTAGCCGAGCGCAGCGAACGCGTTCTCCGGGGCATTGCCGACCGACTTGGTGTAGGCGTCGATGAAGGCCTGCACCTTCGGGGTGGCGCCCTCACCGATGTAGGCGTGTGTAGTGAAGTAGGTGTCCTTGGCCGCGTCGCCGCCGACCTGGATCAGCAAGGGCGTGTCGTAGCCGTCGCCGCCGACCACCGGCAGGTTGATGCCGGCCTGGCGCATCTGCTTCAAGATCAGGCCGATTTCCTCGGCATTCGACGAGGCATAGACGAAGTCTGGCTGCGGCGACAGCGCCTTCAGTTTGGCGATCTGCGCGGTAAAGGTCTTGTCGCCGATCTTGTAGGTGTCGCGCTCCAAAATCTTGCCCCCGCCATGCTCGTAGGCGGTGACGAAGTAGTCCGACAGCAGCGTTGTGTATTCAGTGCCGATGTCGGTCAGCAGGTAGGCGGTTTTGCCGTTCAGCTTGTTCAGCGCAAACTCCGCGCCAACCGCAGCCTGAACGTTGTCGCCGAAGGCGGCGAGGAAGATCTCGTTGCCGAGCTGGCTCGGCAATTTCGGCGAGGTCGCGCCTGGCGTTATGAACGGTATCTGCGCCGTCTGGACCTGCGGTCCGATGGCCAGCACCGAGTCGGAATCGGCGAAGCCGATGATGCCGACGACCTTGTCGCTGTCGATCAACTGGCTGGCGACGGTCGAGATCGTCGTCGAATCGCTCTTGGAGTCGTAGATCACCAGTTCTATCTGCTGGCCGAGCACGCCGCCGGCGGCGTTGATTTCGCTCGCTGCCAGCTTGGCGCCATTCAGCATCGGACCGTCGAGCGAGGCCTGGATGCCGGTCAGGTTTGCCGGATAGCCGATCTTGATGGTGTCGGCAGCAAGTGCCGTGCTGGCCGAGGCAAGCGCGAAGAATGCGCCAAGTCCCAGGCCGATGGTACCGCGTCGAGTGAGTTTGATCATCGTTTTCGTTCCTCTGTCTGGTTCACCGTTGCCGATCTTTGGGTTGATCCGAACATAAGTTCCCGGTCCCCCATGATCCCCTTCGGCCGGAAGATCATGACTAGAATGAAGATGAAGCCGAGCACGATCTGGCTGGCGCCAAACAGGGCCGGCACCGCGAAATCGCCGATCGTGAAGCCGCGTTCGACCGAGCGCAGGATCTCCGACAACAGCGAAACGCAGATGACGCCGACCACCGCGCCGGTCAGGGAGCCCATGCCGCCCAGCACCAGCATTGTGATCAGACTCATCGTCAGCGCGAAGTAGAAAGTGTTCGGCAAAAACGAGCCGAGATAATGCGCATAGAGCGACCCGCCGACGCCCGAGAAGAACGCGCCGATGACGAAGGCGATCAGTCTGGTCCGCAGCACGCCGATTCCGACAGCGCTGGCCGCGATTGTGTCGTCGCGCACCGCCTTCATGGCGCGCCCGAAAGGCGAATAAACCAGGCGCGCCAGAACGAACACCGTGATGGCGAGCCAACCCATCACCCAGGGCAACGTCGTCTCCAGCGGCACGCCGGTAAACGTGCGGGCGCCTCGGGTGAAATCCGACGCATTGATCAGCACCACGTTGACGATAATCAAGAATCCCATCGTCGCCACCGAAACGAAATAGCCCGACAGGCGCATCAAGGGATAACCGACGACCACCGCAAGCAGTGCCGTCAGAACGCCTGCCACCAGCGTCGCCGGCAGGAAGGGGAGGCTGAAAGCATGCAGAAACCCCGGCAGATGCGGCAGCAATGCCATCTTCTGCTGCACCGGGATCGACAGGATCCCCGAAATATACGCGCCGGCGCCGATGAAGCCGACATGACCGAGCGAAAACACGCCGGTAAAACCGTTGCTCAGCGACAGCGCCAGCACCAGGATTGCATTCAGCGCGATCAGCAGGATAATCCGGACGAAATAGTCGCTCAGCACGTGCGGCGCACCGAAAGCGACAGCTGCTCCCGCCACCACGGCGACGAGGACGAGGAGTGTGATCCGCGCTTCCCGGCTCACAGCTTTATCTCCCGGTTTGGCTGGAGCAGCCCACCCGGGCGCACCAGGAGAAAGGCGATCAGCACGGCGAAGACGATTGCGTCGCGATAGGACGAGACGCTGCTCGGCAGGAATGCGACGATGAATATCTCCAGCGCGCCCAATATGTAGCCGCCGACCAGGGCGCCCGCGATCGACCCGAAGCCGCCGATGATTGCCGCCACGAAAGCCTTCAGGAGCGGCGTGAAGCCCATCTGCGGCTGCACCACGCCGGCCTGCGCCGCCCACAAAATGCCGGCGAGGCCGGCATAGGCGGATGCGACGATGAAGGCGACGATGATCAGCCGGTTGACGTTCAGACCGACAAGGTGTGCCGCCGACATGTCCTCGGCTGCGGCGCGCATGCCGAGCCCAGTCGTGGTGCGCGTGATAAACCAGCCGAGGAGCAGCAGCGACACGAAGGTCAGCGCGATGGTCAGGAGATTGATGCTGGTGAAGGTGATGGCGCCGTTCGACATTTCCCAGGAGGTGTTGAGAATATCGGGGAGTGGAAAATTGCGCGGCGAGGAGGTGAACACCAGGATGCCGACATTCTCGATGATGTAGGTGACGGCGAGGCTGGTCAGCAGTCGCGCAACGTCGGGCGCGTCGCGGATCGGGCGGTAGGCGATGCGTTCGATGAGGAAGCCGGCGGCGGCGGCCGCGGCGATGCCGCAGATCACGGCGACCGGGAACGGAACGCCGATGCCGACCAGCAAGGCAACCCCGAAGGCACCTACCATCATGACGTCGCCATGCGCGAAATTGGTCAGCTTGAGGACGCCGAAGACGATCGACAGGCCGACCGCCACCAGTGCGTAGAGGCTGCCGAGGCTCACCGCATTGACGATCTGCTGCAGGATATAGTCCAGCTGGGTCATGTTGCCGCCCCGAGATATGCCTGCGCCACGCGTTCGCTGTCGCGCAGTTCCGCGGACCGGCCAGACAGCGCCACCTGGCCCGTGCGCAGCACATAGGCGCGGTCGGCGAGGTCCAGCGCGAGCGTGATGTTCTGTTCCACCAGAAGCATCGTCATGCCCTGGCGCTTCAGTTCGGCAAGCGCGCTGAAGATGTGGCGCACCAGCAGCGGCGCAACGCCGAGCGAAGGCTCGTCGAGCAGCAGCAGGCGCGGCGCCGCCATCAGCGCGCGCGCCAAAGCAAGCTGCTGCTGTTCGCCGCCCGACAGCGTCCCGGCCAGCTGCTTCAGCCGCTGCTTGAGAATCGGGAACAGCATGAACATGCGCTCGCTGTCTCTGAGGATGGCATCCTTGTCGGTGCGGGTGCAGGCGCCGAGCCGCAGATTGTCAGCCACCGTCAGGCCGCCGAACAGGCGCCTGCCCTCCGGGCTCTGCGCGATGCCCAGACTTACGATGCGCGACGGAGCGACACCTCCAATCGGCTTGCCATCGAAGATGATCCTGCCGCCGCGCGGCCGCGACAGGCCGGAAATGGTGCGCAAGGTCGTGCTCTTGCCGGCGCCGTTGGCGCCCACCAACGCCACCACCTCGCCGGCATGGACGTCGAGCGAAATGCCCTTCAGCGCACGCACCGCGCCGAAATTGACCTCGAGGTTCTCGACGCTGAGCAGAACGGGGCTAGGCGTGGCCAAGATACGCCTCCCGCACTTTCGGGTGTTCGCGTACCTGCTCCGGTGTTCCGACGCAGATCACCTCGCCAGTCGCCAGCACCTGGATGCGTTCGCACAGCGCCATGATCAGGTCCATGTCGTGCTCGACAACGACCACCGTTACGCCATAGCGGTCACGGATCGTCCGGATCAGCGCTGCCAACACCTTGGTCTCGTTGGAATCAAGACCGGCAGCGGGCTCATCGAGCAACAGCAGTTGCGGGCCGGTCGCCAACGCACGCGCAATCTCCAGCCGCCGCTGATCGCCGTAGGGAAGATCCGCGGCGACCCTGCCGGCCTGATCTGTCAGGCCCATGAGGTCGAGGAGTTCGTCGGCCTTCTGCCGGGTCGCGGCCACCCGCTCGCGATAACGCCGACCGCGCAGCACGGTATCGGCGGCGCCGACAGGATGGCGCAACTGCGCCGCCGTCAGCACGTTCTGCGCGACGCTGAGGCTGCCGAACAGGCGAGAGCCCTGGAAGGTGCGGGCGATGCCCATCGCGACGATCTGCGATGTGCGCAGGCCGACGATCGACCGGCCCTCCATCTCGATGCTACCGGAATTCGGCTGGGAGAAGCCGGTGATCAGGTTGAAAAGCGTGCTCTTGCCCGAGCCATTCGGCCCGATTACCCCAATGATTTCACGTTCGTGGAGCTCGATGGAATGATCACGCAGGGCAACTAGCCCTCGAAAGGCTTTTGTCAGCCCGACCGTCCTCAACAGCACTCGACTCGACTGTCTATCCACCCGCCGGTTTGCCCCTGTCCCTCGCCGCCCCGTTCGGCCCGGTCAAGCTTCAAATGGACAATTCGAACGGCAAGATGTCAAGTCCTATTCCCAAGGGGAAAGCTATATGCCTGCCTCGGCTCGACCGTTGCCGCGACAGCACCGGCATCGATGCAGGGCCTGCAGTCCAGCGCGCCAGCGCTCGCTTCTCGAGCCTGCGCGCATAGTGCGTGGGCGCAAGGCACGAGACGAAGACGATCGGCGCCACCGGCCCGTAGACCTTGGGCGTCCTCGGACCGCGCTTGTGCTAGCTTGTTATCTGTTCGGCGACAGCTTCTTCGAGGCCGGCTGCGGCCTGGGCGGCGAGAGCGCGCGCCGCCGCCTGTGAATCGTAGAACTCCTCGAGCGCATGAACCCTGCCCCACCGCAGCGTGAACACGTGGAGACCACGGTTGACGTAGGACGTATCGCCGTTGAGCAGGGTAGCGGTGCCATCCCACTGAGCAAACACGGTGGTATGCCACGGCCAGCCCTTCACCCACACGTGGTTGACCGTGAGATGGAGAGTGGGCAGGACACGGCCGAGGCGCTCGAACCACCGGCGCAGGGCTTGCTTGTCGTGACGCTCGCCACCAAGCGCGTGTGCGCCACCAACCCGGTGATGGACATGCGGCGCGATGGCCTTCACCGCCGCATCCCAGCGATGGTTGTTGACGTCGTCGAAGCTCTGCCGGATCGATTTCTCGACAAAATAGCTGTAAAGCATGTGACCTCTCTCCAAACTTATCGGTGGCGCGCCGTTCCGACGCGAGACCCCGGCCAGCATCGCTCGGCCGTGGCCTGCGCGTCAGGTCAGGGCATTGTCGCGTCGGCTCGCAGGGATGTGTCCGTCTCGGTCGAGACCGTCACTTCCTCACCGGACCTTGAGAACGCGTAGAGCGGGCCCGGGTGGCCCGGTATGGAAAACGCCACGGCGTCACTGTTGGCGAGGCCCATGACAACCCGCAGCGGATCACCCCCGGCCTTCGGTGCGAAAGTGGCGGTGACCTCAAGCAGGTCGCCGCGCGGAACGTAGTAGGCCACCATGTCCAGGTGTCCCTGGTGCAGGCTACCGCCTTCGATCGGGCGTCCGATGGTGGCTTCCTCGGCAAGAGCCGGGGTTGCAAGAAACAGCGCCGCCAGCAGCGAGGCGCCCAAGGTTTTGCGGATCATCTCATTTGTCCTTTTTTAGATTGCGTTCACCCTCTATATAGGGTATAGATTACGAATGCAATCTAAAAAGGAGATGACGATGCGTGTAAGTCGCACTCAGGCCGCGGAAAACCGTGAGACCGTGATCAATGTGGCAAGCCGGCTTTTTCGGGAGCGCGGGTTTGACGGCATCGGCCTCAAGGATCTGATGAAAGGGGCCGGGCTGACCCAGGGTGCCTTTTACAAGCAATTCGAGTCGAAGGACGATCTGGCGGCGCTGGCGTCCAGGCGGGCGATGGAAAGCGCCACCCACAAATGGTCGGCCGCGACCGCGGCAAATCCCGGGAACCCGCTCGACGGGGTGATCTCATTCTACCTCAGCATGGATCATCGCGGAGAAAAGATGGACGGCTGCCCGGTCGTTGCGCTCGGCTCGGATGCGGCCAGGCAAGGTGCCGAGGTGAAGGCATCATTCGAGACGGGCATCAAAGCGTACCTTGAGATGCTCGGCGGTTGGGTTGGCGAGGGCGACAGCGAAAAGACCGGCAACAAGGCAATGGCCGTTCTCTCGACGATGGTCGGCGCGGTCGTGCTGTCGCGGGTCGTCAACGACCCCGACCTTGCGCAGGCTTTTCTGGATGCGGCGGCCGATCAGGTTCGCGAAGCAGTCGCTACTTGAACGGCGCGAGCAGCGCCGCCAGCACAGCAAGGATAGGAGAGCAGATGGAACGGATTGTCGTCACGGGCATGGGTGCGGTCACGCCCCTTGCCGCCAATGTCGAAGCGTCCTGGTCACGCCTGCTTGCTGGCCGGTCTGGCGTTCGCAGGCTTCCTGACGATGTGGTGGGAGAGCTGCCGGCTAAGATTGGCGGCGTGGTTCCCTCCCTGGGCGAAGACCCCGAGGCTGGTTTCGATGCCGATGCCGTCCTGTCCGCGAAGGATCAGCGCAAGGTAGACCGGTTCATTCTCTTCGCGCTGGCGGCGGCGGAAGAGGCGCTTGCGCAGGCGCAATGGAAGCCTGCCTTGGAGGCGGATCGCCTGCGCACGGCCACGATCATCGCTTCAGGTGTCGGCGGGTTCCCGGCCATCACCGAGGCGGTGCGCACGGTGGACCTGCGTGGCGCCCGCCGCCTGTCTCCCTTTACGGTGCCGTCCTTCCTGGTGAACCTCGCGGCGGGCCACATCTCGATCCGTCATGGCTTCAAAGGTCCACTCGGCGCACCGGTGACGGCGTGCGCGGCGGGCATCCAGGCGATCGGCGACGCCGCCCGCCTGATCCGCGCCAACGAAGCCGACATCGCCGTGTGCGGCGGAACGGAAGCGTGCATCAACACCGTCAGTCTCGGCGGTTTCGCCGCGGCTCGTTCTCTTTCAACCGGCTTCAATTGGGCGCCGGCCCAAGCCTCGCGCCCTTTCGACACATCGCGGGACGGCTTCGTCATGGGCGAAGGGGCCGGCGTGCTGGTCATCGAGGCGTTGAGCCACGCGTTGGCGCGCGGCGCAAAACCGATTGCTGAGCTCGTCGGCTACGGCACGACGGCGGATGCCCATCACGTCACCTCCGGGCCAGAGGACGGCGACGGCGCGCGCCGGGCCATGCAGATCGCGATTGCCCAGGCAGGGATTTCGCCACGCGACGTTCGTCATCTCAATGCGCATGCGACCTCCACGTCAGTCGGCGACCTGGGTGAGATCGAAGCGATCAAGAGCGTGTTCGGGCGCGATTTCGCGATAGCTGTCAGTGCCACGAAATCGGCGACCGGACACCTGCTCGGAGCGGCCGGCGGGCTTGGTGCGATCTTCGCAATCCTGGCGCTCAGGGATCAGGTCGCCCCGCCAACCCTCAACCTTGGCGAGGCCGATCCGGCCGGCGACGGAATCGACTTCGTCGCCAACGCACCCCGGCCCATGGAGATGGAGTACGCGATCTCCAATGGCTTCGGCTTTGGCGGCGTGAATGCCAGCGCCCTGTTCAGACGCTGGAACTAGCGGTGGCCAGACGCAGTCATGACCGACGCCCTTTGCCCCGGCCTATCTCAATGCTTTTCCCAATCCGATCCAACGCAAAGAAGGATATGAATCCATGAACAAGACCAATCCCGGCGTCGCCCTTGTCACAGGGGCATCTTCCGGCATCGGGCGCGCTACCGCCGACGCGTTGCTCGGCGCTGGCTTTCGCGTCTTCGGAACCAGCCGTCGCACGGCCTCACAGCAATCCGCCGGCGTGACCATGCTGACCTGCGACGTGACCGACGACGCGTCCGTCGCGACAATGGTCGATGACGTTCTGGCCGCGGCCGGACGCATCGACGTGCTTGTCAACAATGCCGGCATGGGCCTGTTTGGCGGCGCGGAGGAGTCCTCGACCGCCCAGGCCAAGGCGCTGTTCGACGTGAACGTCTTCGGCGTCTTGCGCGTGACCAACGCGGTGCTGCCGGCAATGCGGCGCCAAGGGAAGGGCAGAATCGTAAATTTGAGCTCGGTACAGGGGTTCATCCCCGCTCCCTATTTCGCGCTTTACTCGTCGACCAAACACGCCATCGAAGGGTATTCCGAGTCGCTCGATCACGAATTGCGCCCCTTCGGCATTCGCGTTTCGCTGGTGGAGCCCGCCTATACCCGCACATCATTCGAGGACAATCTTGCCGCCCCCGACCGGTCGCTCGAAATCTACGACTCCGCGCGCGCGGGGATGACTATGTCAGTGCGGAAATCAATGGAAAAAGGCGATGCGCCCGAAGTGGTCGCCAAGACCATTCTGGCAGCAGCGACCGATCCCGCGCCGAAGAAACGCTATGCGGCGGGGAAAATGGCGCGCCAGGTCCGTTTCCTGCGCCGTTTCGTCCCCGCATCCGCATTCGACAAGAGCCTGCGCAAGCAGCTTGGGTTGCCGGTCTGAAATCGGGCGCTGCCTTGGCGCGTCAGCGAGCAGCCGCCTGTTTCTCGAGCCTGCGGGCGTATTGCGTCAGCGGAAAGCACATGACGAAGAAGATCAGCGCCACCAGCCCGTATACCTTGAACGGTTCGAAGGTCGCATTGTTGATGGCGTTGGAGGTCCGCACCAGCTCCTCGAAGCCGATGATCGAGGTGAGCGCCGTCGATTTGATCAGCTGCACCAGGAAGCCGACCGTGGGTGCGCGGGTGATCGAAAACGCCTGCGGCAGGATGATCAGCCTGAGTTCCTGCAGATAGTGCAGGCCGAGGCTGGCACCGGCGTCCCATTGACCGAGGGGTAGCGCCGCGACGCCGGAGCGCCAGATCTCGGCGAGATAGGCGCTGGCGAAGAAGGTGAGGCCGAGCGCCGCCGCGGTCCACGGCTCGATGCGCAGACCAAGCATCGGCAGGCCGAAGAACATCAGGAACAGCTGCATCAAGAGCGGCGTCCCCTGGAACAGGGCGATGTAGCCGGAGGCGACACGCCGGCTCCATTTGTTCTCAGCGATCCTGAAGAACAGCACGATCATGCCGACGATGCCGCCGCCGATAAAGGCGGCCAGCGATAGCAGCACCGTCCAGCGGGCGGCGAGCAGTAGGTTGCGCACGATGTCCCAGAAGGTGAACTCGATCATGACACACCGGCTCCGAGCGCGCGGCGCCCGCCTGACACCAGCAGCCGGCGCAAGGCCATCGACAGAGCGAGATAGACCAGCGTCACGACGAAATAGGTCTCGAAGGAGCGGAAGGTGCGTGCCTGCAGCATGTCGGCCTCGTAGGTCAGCTCACGCACGGCGATCTGCGACACGACGGCGGACTCCAGCATCATGATGACGATCTGGCTGGTGAGCGCGGGGTAGATGATCTTGAGCGCCTGCGGCAGCACGATCTTGACGAACACCTGGCGTGGCCGCAGCCCAAGGGCCAGCGCTGCTTCCGTCTGCCCGCCGGGCACGGCGTCAAGCCCGGCGCCGACGATCTCGATGGTGTAGGCCGCCATGTTGAGCGTCATCGCCAGCATCGCGGCCAGGAGCGGGTCGAGCCGGACGCCCAGGCTGGGCAGCCCGAAGAAGATGAAGAACAACTGCACCAGGAACGGCGTGTTGCGCATCACCTCGACATAGCAGGCGATTGCCCGCTTGAGCAGCACCGGGCCGTTTCGCCGCCCCGCGGCACCCAGGATGCTGAGCAGCGTTCCGGCCAGCGTGGTCACGGCGATCAGCAGGATCGTCGTGGCCGCGCCATGCGCGATGTCGCCCAGGGCACCCGGGAGCCAGGCAAAGGCCACGGAAACTCAATCCTTGAGATTGTCGGGATTGAGCGGCGTCTTCAGCCAGGCTTTCGAGCTTTCGTCCAGCTTGCCGTCGGCCAGCATCTTGGCGACCGCATCGTTGACGGCCTTCTTCAGGCCGTCTTCGTTCTTGTTGAGGCCGATATGCGAGGGCGAGGTCAGAAGCTGGAACTTCTGCTCCGGCTTCAGTGCGTCCTGCTTGGCCAGCACCTGCGCGCCGACGTCGTTGCCGACGACCATCAGCTGCGTCTGGCCGGAGATGAAGGCCTGGATCACCGAATTGTAGTTGTCGAAGCGCTTTATGTCGGCCGATGCCGGTGCTGCCTCGGTGAGCGAGGTGTCTTCCAGCGTGCCGCGATTGACGGCGATCGACTTGTCGGCGAGGTCTTCCTTGCCTTTGACGGCAAGCGCTGCCGGACCGATCACGGCGATGTAGTAGGGCGCGTAGGCAGCGGCGAAGTCGATGACCTGCTCGCGTTCCTTCGAATAGCCGACGCTCATCAGCAGGTCGACGCGATGATCGTTCAGATACGGGATGCGGTTCTGGCCGGTGACGGCGATGGGATTGAGCTTCACCTTGAGCGTATCGGCGATGTATTGCGCGACATCCATGTCATAGCCCTTGAGGCTCATGTCGGCGCTGGCCGAGGAGAAGGGCGGAAAGTCGGCGAAGACGCCGACATTGATGGTGCCGGCCTTGGTGATGTCCGCCAGCGCATCGGCGCTAGCGGCCTGAACTGCGAGGCCGAAACCGGCCGTGCCGAGCATCAGCACGGCGGCGATGGAGGCAAATGTCTTACGGATTGTCATTGTCATTCCCCTGTCTGGAAGCTTTGTTTGTTCGGGTCGGCCGCCGGCTCCAGCGCGGCGGCTGCCTTTGCTTTTCTAGACGTCAGGCGCCCTTGCCTGTTATCGCCGGGCTGAACACCATCAGGCTCAGTATCTCGAACAGCACCTGCGCCGCAGCGTGCGCCGTGTTGGTGGTGGCGTCGTATTGCGGCGCCACCTCGACGACGTCGCCGCCGACGATGTTGAGACCTTTGAGGCCGCGCAGGAGTTCAAGCACTTCGCGCGTCGTCAGCCCGCCGACCTCCGGCGTGCCGGTGCCCGGCGCGAAGGCCGGATCGACGCTGTCGATGTCGAAGGAGACATAGGTCGGGCCGTCGCCGACGATCTTGCGCGCCTTCTCGATGATCGCCGGAATGCCGAGGCCGGTCACCTCCTCGGCATGCACCACGGTCATGCCGGACTCGTAGGTGAACTCCCACAGATATTCGGCCGAGCCGCGGATGCCGATCTGGATCGTGCGCGTCGGGTCGAGCACGCCGTCAAGCACAGCGTTGCGGAACGGGCCGCCATGGTGGAACTTGGTCATGTCGAACAGGCCGCTGGTGTCGCAGTGGGCGTCGATATGGATCAACCCGACCGGAGCTTTCTTGCCGACGGCCTTCAGGACCGGATGGCTGATCGAATGGTCGCCGCCGATCGACAGCGGAATCACCCCGGCATCGACGATCTGGTTGGTGCGGCGCTCGATATCCTCATGGCTGGTCTCAAGCCGGTAGCGGCTGCGGAACGGCGTGTCACCAATGTCGGCGACCCTGAGCTCATGCGTCGGCGCGCATTCCAGCACGTGATTGTAGGGCCCGATGCGCTCGATGGCGCGCAACGCCCTTGGCCCGAAGCGCGAGCCCGGGCGGTTGGTGACGCCGAGATCCATCGGCACGCCGATCATCGCCACCTGCAAATCGCCGAAATCCGGATTGTCGGCCGATATTTCGCGGTAGGGCGCGGCAAGAAAGGTCGGGATGCCTGAATAGGGCGCCAGCCGCGTGCCGCTCTTGGAGAAGATCTTGTCGGCGACCTTGCGGAATTTCGGGTCGAACATCTCGCCGCCATGGCTTTCACCATATTTGCGACGCAACGCATCGAGCTTGCCGCGATCGTATCCCATGTCCGCTCCTCCTGGGCTGATGCAGTGCCGGCGCGGGTGACGCCTGCGAACCGACCGTCATCCGGCCGGGCCGCTGTCCCGCTGGCTGCCTGCAGATTTCATGTCTTGATGCTGTTCTGAACTCAAGTGTCTGGCAGTGGCATTGAAAAATCAATTGATATTGTTAGGGTGTTTTCTGTGAGAAAATCTCACAACAAAGTGGTACCATGACCAAGCGCCTGCCACCGCTCAATCCGCTGCGCGCCTTCGAGGCAACGGCTCGCCATGGTTCACTGACCAAGGCGGCGACTGAGCTGAACGTCACGCATGGCGCTGTCAGCCACCAGATCAAGGCGCTCGAGCAGTCGCTCGGTGTCAAGCTGTTCGAGCGGGTCGGCCAGCGGGTCAAGCTGACACCGCATGGCGCGGAGCTTCTGCCGGCGGTGTCGACCGCGTTCGACGGCATCGCCGCCGCCACCCAGCGCATGACAAGGCCGGCGAGCAGCGGCACACTTTCGGTCTCCTGCGTGCCGGCGCTACTGTTGCTGTGGATGACACCGCGGCTCGGCAGTTTCATGGCGCAATATCCCGACATAAGGCTGACGCTTATTCCTTCCAACGATCCCAAGGATTTGCGGGCGCCCAATATCGATGTCTGCGTGCATTATGGCGACGGCAGCTGGACCGATTGCTGGATGCGCAAATGGTCGGGCCTCGAACTGTTTCCCGTGGTCAGCCCGACCTTGATCAACAACCGGCCGATCCGCAGCGTCAGGGATCTCGCCGATCATGTCTTCCTGCATGGCGATGACGGCCGCGAGTGGCACACCTGGCTGGCTGCCGCCGATGCGCTGGACCTGGAGCGGGGCCGCCGCCATCACCTCGGCGATGCCCGTATGGCGACCGAGGCGGCGGTGCACGGCCACGGCGTGGCGCTGGGCGACTCGGTGACGGCAAGCGCGCTGCTGGCCAGGGGCATGCTGGTCGCGCCGTTCAGCCTGTCGGTGCCGGCGGTCGACGATTTCTATGTCGTCTGCCGCAACGAGATGCGGGCGACGCCGATCGTGCAGGTGTTCATCGACTGGCTGTTTGCCGAGAAAGCGGGGGACGACGGGCGCGCCGACGCCCCGGTGGCCGGCCGCATCGTCAGCCGCCGCAAGCGTCCGGCGCTCAGGGTGATGGGCAGCAAATCCGCAAGCTGATGCCAGGCTGCGCGCCGCCGCATGCAGGCAGCTCTTTTTGTCGGGCCAGCCTGAAAGCGGGCAGCGTTGCGGCCGATTCGATGCTATGAGGCCTGTCGCGATTGTGGATGGCAGGCAGCGAAGGCGGTGTTGAAACATGGCTAAGACCGATATTGCGCGGCGCGTCTACAACCACACCTGGAAGCTCGACCCGATCGTGCGCAGCCTGCTCGACACGGATTTCTACAAGCTTTTGATGCTGCAGATGATCTGGGGCATGTATCCCAAGGTCGACGCAACCTTCTCGCTGATCAACCGCACGACCTCGGTGCGCCTTGCCGACGAGATCGACGAGAGCGAATTGCGCGAACAACTCGACCATGCCCGCACCTTGCGCTTCTCCAAGAAGGAGATGATCTGGCTCGGCGGTAACAATTTCTACGGCCGCAAGCAGATCTTCGAACCGGAATTCCTCGCCTGGCTGGAAGGCTTCCGGCTGCCCGAATACGAGCTGTCGAAGTGCGACGGGCAGTATGAACTGACCTTCAGCGGGCCGTGGATGTACACCACGCTGTGGGAAATCCCGGCGCTCGCCATCATCAATGAACTCCGATCTCGCGCGGCGATGCGGGCGTTCGGGCCTTTCGCGCTCGACGTGCTCTATGCCCGCGCCAAATCCAAGATGTGGGCCAAGACCGAGCGGCTGAAGGCGCTGCCCGGCATCCGCATCTCGGACTTCGGCACGCGCCGGCGCCATTCCTTCCTATGGCAGCGCTGGTGTGTCGAGGCGTTGAAGGAAGGCATCGGCGAGGCGTTCACCGGCACCTCCAACGTGCTTTTGGCCATGGACAACGACCTCGAAGCGCTCGGCACCAACGCACATGAGCTGCCGATGGTGTTTGCCGCGCTTGCCGACTCGGAAAAAGAGCTGAGACAGTCGCCCTACAAGGTGCTGCAGGACTGGCAGCGCTACTATGGCGGCAATCTCTTGATCGTGCTGCCCGACGCCTTCGGCACAGCCTCATTCCTGCGCGATGCGCCGGACTGGGTGGCCGACTGGACGGGCTTTCGCCCCGACAGCGCGCCGCCGATCGAAGGCGGCGAAAAAATCCTGTCCTGGTGGCGCGACAAGGGCAAGGACCCCAAGCAGAAACTGCTGATCTTCTCCGACGGGCTCGAGGTCGAAACCATCGAGGAGACCTATCGCCACTTCAAGGGCAAGGTGCGTATGTCGTTCGGCTGGGGCACCAATCTGACCAATGATTTCGAAGGCTGCGCGCCGACGGAAACCAACAGCCTCGACGCCATATCGCTGGTCTGCAAGGTCACCGAGGCCAATGGCAGGCCAGCGGTCAAGCTGTCGGACAATCCGGCCAAGGCGACCGGCGATGTGAAAGAGATCGAGCGGTATCTCAGGATTTTTGGCGAGAAGGACCGCGTGGAGCAATTGGTCAAGGTGTGAGGGGTGGTGGGCCTCTTGGATAGGCCGAGTTCCCTGGCGCCCCCCTCTGTCCTGCCGGACATCTCCCCCTCAAGGGGGGAGATTGGACGTCATCTCCGCTTTCGCCAATTTTCGACGCCCAACGAAAAGCGCCGATCGAGCGAACTGCCAATCTCCCCCCTTGCGGGGGGTGAGGAGTGGTCCGCGCAGCGGACGGAAAGCCAATTGCTTGGCTTTCCGAACGACGAACGCCCGGAGCGACGGCGAAGAGCCGGGTCCGGCAGGACAGAGGGGGGCGCCGCAGGGTGCCGTCATCTATCGTTGGCATTGTTGCTTACAGCCGTATCGCTCGTATTGCCCGCCCCCGCCTGCGCACACGCCTCCGATCAGGGCCACGTCCTGCTGTTGCCGACCGGCTACTATCTGGTTGGAGGCGCTTTCGCCGTGGCGATCAGCTTCCTCGTCCTGGCGCTGCTGCCGGCGGCTTCGCTTGACCGCTTCTGGCGCCGACGCCTGCCGCTGTTCACCTTCGGCGACAGCGCCCGCGCCGCCATCAGCCTGATATCCTTTGCCGGCTTTGCAATTCTCATTGCCGCCGGCCTGTTCGGCAGCCGCGACCCACTCTCCAATCCGCTGCCGCTGCTGATCTGGACACTGATGTGGGCCGGCCTCACGCTGCTGCAGGGCGTCTTCGGCGACCTCTGGTCGTGGCTCAATCCCTGGTACGGGCCCTGGCGTCTGATCTCACGTCTCTTGCGCGCGGGCGATGAAGGGATACCGCGGCTTCCCCGATGGCTCGGTTGCTGGCCAGCGTTCATCCTGTTTTTCGCCTTTGCCTGGTTCGAACTCATCGATCCGGCGCCCGACGATCCGGCGCGGCTGGCATATGCTGCCGGCTTCTATTGGCTGCTCACCCTCATTGCCATGCTGGCATTCGGCTATCGCGGCTGGAGCCGCGGCGGAGAATTCCTGACGGTCTTCTTCTCCATGGTGGCGCGCTTCGCGCCCATCGAGCGCAACGACGCCGGCCGGCTCGCGCTCTGCTGGCCCGGCGCCAAGCTGCTTGCCGCCGAACCGTTGCCGCCCAGCGGCATCGCCTTCCTGTTGCTTGCGCTGTCGTCGGTGTCCTTCGACGGCCTGTCCAAAACCTTCTTCTGGCTCGGCCTGTTCGGCATCAACCCGCTCGAATTTCCCGGCCGCACGGCGCTGATCGGCAGCGGCACTTTCGGGCTGATCCTGACATTCGCGCTGCTGGCGGCGGTGTTCCTGCTTGCCGTCTGGCTCGGCCAACGTCTTGCCGGCAGCGACCACATTCTTAACCAGGCGGCCGGTCAGCTGGTGTGGTCGATCGTGCCGATCGCGCTTGCCTATCACATTGCGCATTATCTGACGGCGCTGCTCGTCGACGGCCAATATGCGCTTGCGGCACTTTCCGATCCGTTCGCGATGGGCTGGAACCTGTTCGGCACCGCCGATATGCAGATTGAGGCCGGCATCGTTGCGGGGGCGGACTCTGCGTGGTGGCTGTGGAATATCCAGGCCGGCGCCATCATCCTGGGCCATGTGCTCGCCGTCCTCGTCGCTCACGGCTTCGCCTGGCGCCTGCACCCACAGCCCTCCCGCGCGGCCCTCAGCCAGTTCCCGCTTACCTTGCTGATGATCGCCTACACCGTCTTCGGCCTCTGGTTGCTTGCCACGCCGACTGTCGGATGAGAAAAGGCGACCAGCATGCCTTCGGGGAAAGCCCGCTTGCCACGTCGGGGCTTTGGTGATTTAGTTTGTACACATGCGATTTTTTGCCTCGTTGCAGCCAGTCAAAACTCAAAAACAGGGGAACTGCCGTGACTGACAAGAATGGGTTTTTCGATCTCTCCAGATCCACGCTCACCCGCCGCACCGCACTGAAAGGTCTGGCCGCAGGCGCCGGCCTCGGCCTTGCCCCTGGCTTCGTCCGCTATTCCCAGGCGCAGAGTTCGGCGCCGATCAAGATCGGCTTCCAGTCGCACCGCACCGGCATCGGCGCTGCCTATGGCCGCTGGTACGAAAAGACGACAGCTGCCGCAGTCAAGGCGATCAATGCAGCCGGCGGCATCAATGGCCGCCAGGTCGAGGTGATCATCGAGGATGACGGCACCGATCCCGGCCGTGGCGCCGAGGTGGTCGGCAAGTTCGCCACCCAGCACAAAACCGACATCGTCTTCGGCACGCTGTTCTCGCATGTCGTCATCGGCTCGGCGCCCGCCGCCGGCGAAAACAAGATGCCCTATTTCGTCGTCAGCGAAGGCCATCACGTCGCCTCGACCAAGCTGAACCGCTATGTCTTCCAGCCCGGCATCACCGACGTGAAGAGCCAGATCCAGTCGATGGCGCCGTGGATCGCGGCTAACGCCGGCAAGAAGGTGACGCAGATCTTCCCGGATTTCGCCTTCGGCTACGACCACCGCGACTACCTGCCGCCGGCGCTGAAGGCGCAAGGCGGCGAGGTCATCGCGCAGATCGCCATCCCGCCGACGGAATCATCCTTCACCAAGTATTTTCCGCAGATCCCGGCCGAGACCGAGGTGATCTACCACGTCATGGTCGGCCCGGCCGTGCTCACCTTCGTCAAGGAGCTTGGTGAGTTCTACGGCTCCAACCGGCCGCAACTGTTCGGCTTCATCGATTCGCTCGAAGCCACCGACATCAACAGCCCCGGCCTCGAATTCCTCGATGGCAGCCATTTCTGGGAAGGCTCGCCGCGCTATGCGCAGGCCGATGATTCCGAGGCGCAGAAGGCCTATCGCGCTGCTGTCGGCATCGACGACAATGGCGCCGCCGTCGGCGACCCCAAGGACGTCTCCACCGCCGCCCACATGTTCGGCTGCTGGGAAACGCTCTACGTCGTCAAGAAGGCGATGGAGGACGCCGGCTACAAGGGACCGGAAGACCGCGCCAAGCTGGTCGAGGCGACCGAGGCGCTGACCGAATTCGCCGAAGGTCCGGAACATCCGCAGGGACCGAAGACCTTCAACGGCAAGATCCACCAGTGCTTTGGCATCCAGAACATCTCCAAGATCGAAGGCGGCAAGCTCAAGGTCGTGCACAAGACCAAGATCGAGGACGGACTTTACGAGGCCGAAGGGGATTACACGACGCAGGCGCTGTGAGCTGCTCCAGCACAAGCGTGAGCGCCAGGCCGCCCCCCTCTGTCCTGCCGGACCCGGCCCTTCGCTGTCGCTCCGGGCGTTCGTCGTTCGGAAAGCCAAGCAATTGGCTTTCCGTCCGCTGCGCGGACCACTCCTCACCCCCCGCAGGGGCGCGATTGCGCTATCGCTGAGCGTGTAGCATGCACTTCGGTCCCCACCTCCTCCTCGCCGCCCTCGAAGGCCTCGTCACCTCAGCCGTGCTGGCGCTGACCGCGCTCGGCCTGTCCTTGGTGTTCGGCGTCATGCGGGTGGTCAATGTCGCGCATGGTGAGTTCTTCATGCTGGGCGCCGTGCTCGCCTGGGCGATCACCACAGCCATTGGCGGCCACCCCGCGCTCGGCTTCCTGGCCGCACTTGTGATTGCTCCGCTGATCGTCGGCGCCATTGCGCTGGTCGCCGAACGGCTGGTGCTGCGCCGGCTCAACTACAATCCGGAAGCCACCATCGTCGCCACCATCGGCATGCTTTACATCATCCAGCAGCTGGCGCTGACCTTCTACGGTCCGGAGGCGCGGCCGGTGGAGCCGCCGTTCAGCTACCGTATCCTTTTGCCGTGGTTCGGCTACTCCGGCTACAAACTGTCTGTCATCGCCGCCTCCGCGCTGCTGCTCACCGCGACATGGCTGGTGCTGACGCGCACCAGGATCGGCCTCGTCATGCGCGCCACGCAGTATGACAGCGAGACGGCGCAGGCCTTCGGCATCCCCGTCGGCCGCGTCTATGGCGGCGTCTTCGCGCTTGGCGCCATGCTGGCGGCCATTGCCGCAGTGCTGATCGTGCCGATCAGCCAGGCGCATTATCTGATGGGGCAGGACCCGCTGCTGCTCTCCTTCATCGTCGTCATCATCGGCGGCCTCGGCTCGCTGCGCGGCACGGTCGTCGCCGCCGTGCTGATCGGTCTCTCCGACGGCATCATCTCGATGTTCTTCTCGCCGACGCTGGCCAAGATCATCGCCACGCTGCTGGTCGCCATGGTGCTGGTGTTCCGTCCGCAAGGCTTGTTCGGGACGAGGTCGCGATGAGCGAAGCTTCGCCGGTAAAAGCCTATGCCCTGCATCTCGGCGTCGTCGGGCTGCTTTTCGTGCTGAGCTTCCTGCTGCCGGAATACTATCACGGCCTGCTCGCCCGCATCATGGTGCTGGCGGTGTTCGCCATGGGCTACAACATGCTGTTCGGCTATGTCGGCCTGCTCAGCCTCGGCCATGCCATGTTCTTTGCCGCCGGGCTCTATGGCGCCGGCCTTGCAGTCATCCAGCTCGGCTGGAGCGTACCAGCGGCGTTCGCCGCCGGGCTTGCCTGTGGTGTTGTTGTGTCACTCGTGATCGGCCTGCTGGCGCTGCGCACCACGGGCGTCGCCTTCATGATCGTCACCATGATGTTCGCGCAAGTGTTCTACCTCCTCATCCTCTACTTCGCGACGTGGACCGGCGGCGACCAGGGCATGGTCGTGACGCAGCCGGCCCGTGTGCTCACCTTCGGCGCGACGTCGCTCGAGCTCACCAATCCGACCGTTCGCTACATGACGGCGCTGGCGCTGTTTTCGATCGTGCTTCTCGTCACATTGGCCATCGTCCGCTCCCGGTATGGCCGCGTGCTGGTCGCCATCCGCGAGAACGAAGAGCGGACGAAGATGCTGGGATACGACACTTTCTCCAACAAGCTCGCCGCCGTCGTCATCTCCGGCATCATCTGCGCCGGCTCGGGTGCCGCCTATGCGCTGCTGTTCGGCTATGTCGGATCGAGCTTCGCGTCGGTGCAGTATTCGATCCTGCCGCTGCTGTGGGTGCTGCTGGGCGGTGCTGCAACAACGCTCGGGCCGCTGATCGGCACGCTGTTCATGTACTATGTCATCGATATCACCAGCGGCTACACCTCCGCCTATCTGCTGATTGTGGGCATCGCGCTGATCCTGCTTGTGCTGTTTTTCCCCAAAGGCATTCTGGGCAGCATTAGGCAGCGCTGGCTCGGGTGGCTGCCATGATGCCGCTTTTGACCACCAAGGGCCTTTCTCGCGACTTCGGCGGCCTGCGTGCCGTCGACCGTGTGGATTTCTCCTTGATGCCGGGCGAAATCCGCGCCGTGATCGGCCCCAATGGAGCGGGGAAGACCACCTTCGTCAGCCTGGTCAGCGGCCGCATCCAGCCGTCTGCCGGCATGATCGTCTTCGACGGCGCCGACATCACCAATCTGCCTGCCTATGTCAGGGTCCGCAGGGGGATCGCCTACACCTTCCAGCTCACCAGCGTCTATGCCAACCTGTCCGTCTACGCCAACGTCGCGCTGCCCGCGCAACTGACGCTGCGGCATGGCAGCCATTCCAGGAGCGCGATACAGGCCGCTGTCATGACCGCACTCGAACGCACCGGCCTGGCCGATCGCGCCCACATGCCGGCCGGGCAGTTGTCCTACGGCCATCAGCGCCTGCTGGAAGTGGCGATGGGCCTGGCGCTGAAGCCGCGCCTGCTGATCCTCGACGAGCCGACGCAAGGGCTGGCCGACAGCGAGATCGACAATTTCATCACCCTGGTGCGCGAGATCGCCAAGAACGCCACCGTGCTTCTGATCGAGCACAACATGCCTGTCGTCATGCAACTGGCCGACCGCATCACGGTCTTCAATGCCGGCAAGATCCTCGCCGAAGGCACGCCCGAAGCGATCCGCGAAAACGCGGCGGTGCAGGAAGCCTATTTGGGGACTGCCCCATGACCGAGGCAAACCAGGCCGAGGCCACGCCTCAAGCACTCACCATTTCGGGGCTCGACTGCTTCTATGGCGAGGTCCAGGTACTCTATGGCCTCGACCTGGTGCTGAACAAAGGCGAGGTGCTGTGCCTGTTCGGCCGCAATGGAGCCGGCAAGACGACGACACTCAAGGCCATCATGGGGCTGGTCCCCTCGAGCGCCGGCTCGATCAGGCTCGATGGCAAGGAGTTGACCGGCCTGCCGGCGCATGAGGTGCCCAAGGCCGGCGTCGCCTATGTGCCGCAGGGAAGGCGACTGTTCGCCGAAATGACGGTGGCGGAAAACATCGAGATCGGCCTGATGGCGCGCGGCAAAGGCAAGGCGACGCGTGAAAACGTGCTCGACCTCTTTCCATTGCTGCGCCAGCGGCTGCGGCAGCGTTCCGGCACACTGTCCGGCGGCGAACAGCAGATGCTGGCGATGGCGCGTGCACTCTGCCTCGAACCGCAGGTGCTATTGCTCGACGAGCCGACCGAAGGGCTGATGCCGTCGATGATCGCCAAGATCCGCGAGACGGTGTCGACGCTGCGTGACATGGGCGTGTCGACCATCCTGGTCGAACAACGGGTCGATGCGGTGCTTTCTGTCGCCGACCGCGTTGCCTTCGTCGAAAACGGCCGCAACCGCGAGACGGTCGATGTCCAAGAACTGCGCGCCGATCCGTCAGCGGTGCGCCGTTATGTCGGCGTGGGTTGATCAGCCGAAGAACAGAAAACCCGCTATCAAAAATGTCGGGATTAGCACCAGGCCCGACCATGCCATATAGCCAAAAAAGCCCGGCATCTTCACGCCGCGATGTCGGGCGATGGCGTAGACCATGAAATTCGGCGCATTGCCGATATAGGTGTTGGCGCCCATGAACACGGCGCCGGCCGAGATCGCGGCAAGCGTCGAAGCGAACTCCATCATCAGGTGCCGGGGGTCACCGCCGGCAAGCTCGAAGAACACCAGATAAGTCGGCGCATTGTCGAGGAAGGATGACAGCGCCCCGGTCAGCCAGAAATAGGCGAGATCGTTGGGCTGGCCGGAGGAAGAACTCACAAGCGACACCAGCGGCGCCAGCGCACCCTCACGGCCTGCCCTGAGGATGGCGATGACCGGCACGATGCAGATGAAGATGCCGGCAAACAATTTGGCCACCTCTGCTATCGGACCCCAGTTGAAGCCATTGGCCTCGCGGTATTCCTTGCGCGAAATGACAAGTGAAACGAGGGCGAGCGCCAGGATCATGGCGTCGCGCACCAGGTTCTGCAGTTCCAGGCTGACGCCGAACACGGAGAAGCTGACGCCCGGCTTCCAAGCCGCCGATAGCAGGATGGCGACGATCACCCCCGCCAGGAGCGGAAGGTTGGCCAGGCCGCGCAGGCGCACCTTGGTATCCGGTGTCGGGTCCTTGATCTTCGGCGCGCCAGCCTCGCGCCGGTGCAGGATGATGTCGATCACCAGAAAAATGCCCAGGACGACACCGCCGACGAACAGCGTCTCGTGCCAGAGGTTCGTCGTCGTCCAGAAGAAGTCGACGCCGCGCAGGAAGCCGACGAACAGCGGCGGATCGCCAAGCGGCGTCAGCGAGCCGCCGATGTTGGACACCAGGAAGATGAAGAAGATGACGACATGGGCGTTGAACGGCCTGTTATCGTTGGCGCGGATGATCGGCCGGATCAGGATCATCGAGGCACCGGTCGTGCCGATCACCGAGGCCAGCAGCGCGCCGACCAGCAGCAGGCCGGCATTCACCAGCGGCGTGCCGTGAATGTTGCCGGCAAGGAGAATGCCGCCGGAAATGGTGAACAGCGCAAACAGCAGGATGATGAACGACATGTATTCGGTGAGCAACGCATGCAGTACCGCTTCGGTCGCTGTGGGGACACCGAAGGCGACCGCCAGCGGCAGGACCACCAGAGCGCCCCAAAGGGCCGCGATCTTGCCGTAGTGATGCTCCCAGACATGAAGAAACAGCAGCGGACCAGTGGCGATCGACAACAGCAGCCCGGCAAAGGGCAGCGCCCACCACAGCGACATCGAAGCGCCGGGCAGGCCGTGTTCCTCCGCCCCGAAAGCCTGTGCCGGAAACAGCACGGCCACGACGATTGCCGCTTTCGTCGCGACCCACAAAAAGCCCCTCTTGTGCCTCACGATCCGTCAGTCCGACAAAGGGTCTTCGAGCCTCACGCCGGCGTCGCGCATGCGCTGCAGCATGGCATTGAGCGAACCGTTGAGATCGATGCCGCGGCAGGCATCCAGCCGCACTGTGGTTTTGAAGCCCTGGCTGACGGCATCCAGCGCCGAAAAGCCGACGCAGAAATCGGTCGCCAGCCCGACCAGGGTCAGCGTGTCGATGCCGCGCTCCCGGAGGTAGCCGGCAAGGCCGGTCTGGGTCGTGCGGTCGTTCTCGAAGAAGGCCGAGTAGCTGTCGATATCAGGCCGAAATCCCTTGCGAATGACGAGCTCGGCCTTGGTCCAGGCGAGGCCGGAATGGAAATCCGAGCCCAGGCTGCCCTGGATACAGTGGTCCGGCCACAGCGTCTGCTGGCCGTACGGCATTTCGATCATGGTGAAGGGCTGCGCGCCCGGATGGCTGGAAGCAAAGCTGGAGTGACCGGCGGGATGCCAGTCCTGCGTCAGCACGACATGGTCGGTTCGCCGGATCAGGTCGTTGACCAGCGGCACGATCTCGTCGCCGCCGGCAACCGCCAGCGCGCCGCCGGGACAAAAATCGTTCTGCAGGTCGATGACGACAAGCGCTTCGTCGGCCATGGGCTTTCCTCTTCCGTATGCAGGCTCCAGTGGAAAATGCCGCTGACGCGACCGGACGCAGAAACTTGACCAGATGGCCGGCCGCGTCAACCTCTCGAGCCATAACAAATGCGTGCCGGCGGCGCCGCGGCAAACTCCGGCTTTGACAAATCCTGCCAGCTTGATATCATTTGCATACGAATGAATTTTCCGACCCCTGTGCTGGAAGGATCTTTCGAAGTACCAGCTCTGGAAGGCCTCTTTTCGGGAAGGCAAAGCGTGATCCGTTACGCGAAACCCACCTCGGTCGACGAAGCGCTCGCTTTGCTTGGCGAGGGCGCCTGGCGCATCCTTGCCGGCGGCACCGATTTCTATCCGGCACAGGGCAGCAAACCGATCCGCGACAATGTTCTCGACGTTAACGGCCTGGCGGCGCTTTGCGGCATTGCCGAGACGAGCGACCATTTCGTCATCGGCGCGCGCACGACCTGGACCGACATCGTCCGCCATCCCTTGCCGCCGGCCTTCGAGGCGCTGAAGCAGGCGGCGCGAGAGGTCGGCTCGGCGCAGATCCAGAACGTCGCCTCGGTCGCCGGCAATCTCTGCAACGCCTCGCCTGCCGCCGACGGCGTGCCGGCCCTGCTCGTCCTCGACGCCGAGGTCGAGCTGCGCTCGGTGGCAGCGACGCGGCACCTGCCGTTGCAGGACTTCATTCTCGGCAACCGCCGCACGGCTCTGCTGCCCGGCGAGATGGTCACGGCGATCCGCGTGCCGAAGCCCAGCGGCACGTCGGCTTTCGTCAAGCTCGGCGCCCGGCGCTATCTCGTCATTTCCATTGCCATGGTGGCAGCACGTCTGGCCGTCGACAATGGCACCGTCCGGCAAGCGGCGGTCGCGGCCGGCTCCTGTTCGGTGGTGGCCAAGCGGCTGGCCGGCGTCGAAGCCGCGTTGTGCGGGCTGCCGGTGGATGGCGAGCTTGCCGATGCGGTCCTGTCCGCGCCGATGAGCGAACTGTCGCCGATCGCCGATGTGCGCGGCAGCGCCGAATACCGGCTCGATGCGGTGCGCGAGATTGTTGCCCGCGCCGTGCTTGCGGCTGTGGGGCGGACGACTGGCGAAGAGGTGGCGGCATGAGCCAGGTTCAACCTGACGTGCGTGAAGCAGTGCCCGACCTGGGCGCCGTTCGGCCTGCTCGCGGCCCGGAGCGCGTTGACATCGCCTTCGAGGTCAATGGCAGCGTCGTATCGGTCAATGTGCCGCCGCTGCGCCGGCTGTCCCTGGTGCTGCGCGACGAACTGGGGCTGACCGGCACCAAGGTCGGCTGCGATGCCGGCGATTGCGGCGCCTGTACGGTGCTGGTCGACGGCGATCCCGTCTGCGCCTGCCTGATGTCGGCGGCGTCCGCTGCCGGCGCATCGGTGACGACCGTGGAAGGGCTTGCCAACGGCCGGCTGTCGGCGTTGCAGGCCTCTTTCCTCGCCCATGGCGCTGCGCAGTGCGGGATTTGCACGCCGGCGCTGCTGGTCGCGGCGACGGCGTTGCTGGAGAAGAAGGCGAGCCCCACCGAGGTCGAGGTACAGGACGCGCTCGGCGGAATTCTGTGCCGCTGCACCGGCTACCGGAAGATCATTGCCGCAGTGATGGATGCCTCCCTGCAGGCAGCAAGCCTGGATTTCCGCTTGCCCCGGTCAGGCCACGCGATCGGTTCCTCGCCCATCCGGCTCGACGGCGTGCCGAAGGTCACCGGGGCTGAGAAATTCGGCGGCGATTCTTTCCCCGCCGATGCGCTGGCCGTGCTGGTGGTCCGCTCTCCGCATTACCACGCCAGCTTCGCCTTCGGTGACCTCGATGGCTGGGCGAAGGCACATCCCGGTGTCGCCTGCGTCTTCACCGCCGCCGACATTCCGGGAAAAAACTGTTTCGGCGTCATCGGCCCCTTCGCCGACCAGCCGGCACTGGCCGAAGGGTTTGCCCGCCTTCGCGGTGAGGCGGTGGCGTTGGTCGCTGGCGAGCGCGAGGCGATGCTCGATATCGACCTCTCGGATTTTCCGATCCGCTGGACCGAATTGCCGCATGTTCTCCAATCCTGCGAAGCGCGCGCCGGCGGTGCCAAGCTCATCCATGAGAACAGACCGGCAAACCTGCTGACCTCCGGCTTCGTCGAACGCGGCGATCCGGAAGGGGCCCTTGCCGGTGCAGCGTTCACGGTGTCCGGCGTCATCGACACCTCCTATGTCGAGCACGCCTATATCGAACCGGAAGCCGGCTATGCCTATGTGGACGGCGACACGCTGGTCGTCGTCGCCTGCACCCAGGCGCCCTATATGGACCGCGACGAGACGGCGAAGGTGCTCGGCCTTGCCGTCGACAAGGTGCGCATCGTGCCGACCGCGACCGGCGGCGGTTTCGGCTCGAAGCTCGACGTCTCGCTGCAGCCGCTGATCGGCCTTGTGGCGATGAAGACAGGGCGGCCGGCGGCACTTGCCTACACCCGCACCGAATCGATGATGTCGACCACCAAGCGCCATCCGGCCGAGATGAAGGCGACCATCGGCGCCGATGCCGACGGCCTTGTCACCGGCATGATTTTTGAAGGCAATTTCAACACCGGCGCCTATGCAAGCTGGGGCCCTACCGTGGCCAACCGCGTGCCGGTGCACGCCTCCGGACCCTACGCGACGCCGAACTACCGCGCCGAAGGCCGCGCCATCCATACGCATGGGCCGATCTCCGGCGCCTTCCGCGGCTTCGGCGTGCCGCAAGCGACGATCATGCAGGAGACCCTCTATGATGAGCTGGCCGGCAAGCTCGGCATGGACAGGCTCGATTTTCGCTTGAAGAATTGCCTTCGTAACGGCTCCGAAACGGTCACAGGACAGCTTCTGGACTCCGGCGTCGGCATTGCCGAATGCCTCGAATCGCTGCGGCCGCACTGGGCGCGCGCGGCGGCCGATGCGGAGGCATTCAACAGTGGCAACACAGATAGAAAGCGCGGCGTCGGCGTCGCGTCCTGCTGGTATGGCTGCGGCAACACCTCGCTGCCCAATCCGTCGACCATTCGGGTCGGCATCGCGGCCGACGGCACGGTCATCCTGCACCAGGGCGCGGTCGATATCGGCCAGGGTTCGAACACGGTCATCGCCCAGATCTGCGCCGACGCGCTCGGCCTGCCGCTGGAGAGATTCCAGCTGAAGAGCGCCGATACATCAATTACTCCCGATGCCGGCAAGACATCGGCCTCGCGCCAGACCTTCGTCACCGGCAAGGCGGCCGAGAAGGCCGGCCGCGCCTTGCGTGAAAAGATCCTGCGTTTCGCCAATGTTTCGGAAAAAGCCGCTCTCCAACTCGACGGCCCGGCGATCGTCATCCGCGAAGGCGAAGCCACCCGCCGCATTGATCTCACGACGTTGGACCTGGATGCCGAGGGCTTCGTCTTCCGCGCCGAGGAGAGCTACGACCCGCCGACGCTGCCCCTCGATGCCAAGGGCCAGGGCAAACCCTACGCCGTTTACGGCTATGGCGCGCAGATTGCCGAGTTGGAGGTCGATCTCAAGCTCGGCACGGTGAAGCTGATCAAGATCACCGCCGCGCATGATGTGGGCAAGGCGATCAACCCGCTGCTGGCCGAAGGCCAGATCGAAGGCGGTATCGCGCAAGGCATCGGCATGGCGCTGATGGAAGAGTACATCCCCGGCCGCACGGAGAATCTGCACGATTATCTCATCCCGACCATTGGCGACGTGCCGCCGATCGAGACCATCCTGATAGAAGTTCCGGATCCGGAAGGACCCTTTGGGGCCAAGGGTTTGGGCGAGCATGTGCTGATCCCGACGGCGCCGGCAATCCTCAACGCCATCCGCCACGCCACCGGCGTTCTGATCACCAAGGTTCCGGCGACGCCGACGCGTATCCGCGCTGGCATCCGCGAAAAAGATGGCATCCGCGAAAAGGAAGCACGCCGATGAGCGAGCTTGCCGAACGCTTCGAGACCCATGATCCCGGCGAGAAGCTGGTGGCGGAGAAGATCCGCTGCGATGCCTGTCCGGTGATGTGCTACATCGCTGATGGTCGCACCGGCGCCTGCGACCGCTACGGCAATGTCGGCGGCAGGATCGTGCGGATGGACCCGCTGACCATCCTCGACCATGCGGCCGAGGCCGGCGCGGCAATCGTGCCCTTCGTCGCGGAGGGCGAACAATGGGACGGCGAACTGGTCAACACCGGCCGCCGCTTCGTCACCGCAATCGGCGCCGGCACCACCTATCCCGACTACAAGCCGGCGCCGTTCATCGTCAGCCAGGAAGTCGAAGGCGTCGATCTCGTCACCGTCGTCACGGAAGGCATTTTTTCGTACTGCGGCGTCAAGGTGAAGATCGACACCGACCGGCATATCGGACCCGAGACGGCTATTGTGCGATCGCAAGGCGAGGCAATCGGCCATGTCACGACGGGCGAGTATGGCTCGCAGATGCTGTCGCTGGGCGGCGTGCATCATCTGACCGGCGGCTCGAAGGCCGAAGGACGCGCCACCTGCGACGCGCTGCTCAATCTGTGCAACCGCAAGCCGGTGGAACTGGCCATCGACGGCGGCGCCGCCATAACAGTCGAAGCCGGCAAAGCGCCTGTCATCGACGGCAAGCAGGAACATCGCATGCGCGTCGGCTGCGGCTCGGCGACCATCGGCATGTTCGCCACGCAATGGCGCGGCCTTGTCGACGAGGTGGTGGTGGTCGACGACCACATCACCGGCGTCGTTTCCGAGCATCAGGCCGGCAAGGTGCTGGGCTGGCAGGACACAGGGATAAAGATCCTCGGCCGCCGTTCGACGCCGGGCCGCTATTTCAAGGTGTCTGAGCCAGGCCTCGGCTGGGGCGGCACCAGCATTTCAGACCCGCTGTCGATCCTTGGCGAGTGGAACGCCAAGAAGGGTGCGCGGCCGGGCCTGTCGCTGCTGATGGTTTCGACCACCGGCGAGCAATTCGCCTATTACGAGCTCGACGACGAGTTGAAGCCGGTGCAAAAACCGTTTCCGGAACGGCTGCAAAAATCGGTCGGCCTGATCGAGGACAATTGCGAGCCGGCTTTGTGCACGGTGCTGTTCATCGGCGGCGCCGGCGGTTCGCTGCGCGCCGGCGTCACCGAAAACCCGGTCAATCTCACCCGCTCGGTTCAGGGCCTGACCACCTATGTCACGGTCGGCGGTGCGCCGGTCTATGTCTGGCCGGGCGGCGGCATCACGCTGATGGTCGATGTCACACGGGTGCCGGAAGGCGCCTTCGGCTATGTGCCTACACCGGCGCTGGTGGCGCCGATCGAATTCACGCTGCGCCGCGACGACTATGTCAGGCTCGGCGGGTACGAGGCGGAGATCCGCAGCGTCGAGGATATTGTCGCAAAAGGCGGTGAGTACCTGAATCCGCGCCGCGGCACAGGCGCCGAAGCCAACAATCCATGGCCGCCACTCGCGCAGCTACGTCGTGCCGGCTCGAACGGGGCCGGGTGATGCAAGGCCCGCAAGCCCATTGGCTGCAGGACGGCAAGCGGCTGCATCTCAACCACGGGCCGATCGACCTGATCGTCGAGGTTTTTGGTGAGGCGGATGAATGCCGCCGAGCCTATGAACAGGCCATAGCGCGGTTCCAGACGATCCTGGTGGAGCTGGTCGAGGAACTCCCCGAATTGCGGCTGCCGGCGTTTTTCCTGGCGCCGCGCACCTTCGCCGGCCCGACGGCGCGCCGCATGGAGGCAGCCGTCATGCCCCTGGCGGAATGCTTTATAACTCCGATGGCGGCCGTCGCGGGATCGGTAGCCGACGAAATGCTCGCCGCATTGCTTGCCGGTCGCAAGATCGAGCGCGCCTATGTCAACAATGGCGGCGACTGCGCGCTCCATATCGGCAAGGGCCAGTCGATGGGTCTGGCGGTAGCCGGTACCGGCAACGGCATGGCCGACCGGATCACGATCCGCGCGGAAGATGGCGTTCGCGGCGTCGCCACCAGCGGTTGGCGTGGCCGCTCCTTCTCGCTTGGCATTGCCGACGCCGTCACCGTGCTGGCGCGGACCGGCGCCGAAGCCGATGCGGCGGCGACGCTCATCGCCAACGCGGTGGACCTGCCCGGCAATCCCGCCATCAAGCGCATTTCCGCACACGAACTGTCGCCCGACAGCGATCTCGGCTCGCGGCTGGTGACGCAAGGCGTCGGCACGCTTGCCCTTGGCGAAGTGGCGCGCGCGCTGGACAATGGCCTTGCCGTCGCCGAAGATTTTCGCCGGCGGGGGCTTATTGCCGGGTCGGCGCTGTTTCTCGGCGGCGAGATCCGCATCAGTGGCTCGGTTGCGCTGGCCGCGCCCAACGAAACTTCGAGGGAGGAAGTTGCCCATGCCTGAGTTTCCGATCCGCAAGATCGCGGTTCTGACCGAAGAGATCTTTCACGAGGGCGGGCCGGTGGCCAAGGTGCCGCGCCGCCGTGCCGCCGCCATGGCGCTGGTAAAGAACCCGTTCGCCGGGCGCTATGTCGAGGAGCTGCAGAGCGCCATGGACGATCTCAAGCCGCTCGGCCTGCTGCTCGCCGACCGGCTGATCGCGGCGCTCGGCGGCGACGTCAAGCAGATCGACGGCTACGGCAAAGGCGCCATTGTCGGCACCGCAGGTGAGCTGGAACACGGCGCGCTCTGGCATGTGCCCGGCGGCTACGCCATGCGCGAGCGGCTCGGCGACGCCAAGGCGATCGTGCCGTCGGCCAAGAAGGTCGGCGCTTTCGGTTCGAAGCTCGACGTGCCGCTCGGCCACATCAACGCCGCCTATGTGCGCAGCCATTTCGACGCCATGGAAGTCGGCATGTCCGATGGTCCGCGCCCCGACGAGATCCTGTTCTGCCTCGCCATGACTTGTGGCCCGCGCATCCACGATCGCATGGGTGGTCTCGCGGCCGATGACATCAAAGCCTGGGATGGGCTGCGGTGAGCGGCGAGGACAATCTGCTCAAGCTGGTCGAGGTCGAGGCGCCGGACGACCAGGGTTACCTGCTGCAGGAGCAGGTCGGCTTCATCCTGCGCAAGGCGCATCAGCGCCATGTCGCGATCTTTGCCGCGCATATCGGCGATCTGACGCCGCCGCAATTCGCGGCGTTGGCCAAGCTGCGTGACGTCGGCGAGACCTCGCAGAACCAGCTCGGCACGCTGATCGCTATGGATGCGGCGACGGTGAAGGGCGTCATCGACCGGCTGAAGGCGCGCGGCCTGGTCGAGCTTTCCAGGCACGAGGTCGACAAAAGACGGCTGCTGGTCAATCTGACCGCGGCAGGCCGCGATGCCATCGAGCGCCTGATCCCGCCGGCGCGCGAGATCACAAAGGAGACGCTGGCGCCGCTCTCGGCCAAGGAGATCGCCACCTTCATGAAGCTGCTGGTGAAGCTGGCTTAGACCCGCCGGGCGCCAAAGGAGGCACCCGGCAGGAAGTTTGCCTCAGAGGCCGTTGTCCTTCAGCACCTGGGCGGCGTTTTCCTTGGTGATCTTCTCGGTTGGTAGGGTAATGGTCTTTTCGACTTTCTCGCCGTTGAGGAACTTGATCGCCTGGCGCAGGCCTTCGGCACCGGGAGTGACATAGGTGAAGGTCGCCGTCAGCTCGCCCTTGTTCACCATCTGCACGCCTTCATTGGGCAGGCCGTCGATACCAATGAACTTGATGTCCTTCTCGCGGCCAACATCCTTGGCGGCGAGATAGGCGCCATAGGCCATCGGGTCGTTGTGGCCGTAGACGAGATCGATCTTCTCGTTGCTCTTCAGCGCGTTGGCCATCAGATTGTAGGCCTGGTCCTGCTTCCAGTCGCCCGATTGCTGGTCGAGCAGATATTTGATGCCCGGCTCCTTGTCGGTGAATTCGTGAAAGCCGTCATGGCGGTCATGCGCCGGCTGGGTGCCCATGCCGCCCCAGATCTCGACGACGTTGCCTGCAGCCTTGCCCTTGCCGCCCAGCAGTTCGACGGCATATTCGCCGGCCGCGCGGCCGATCAGCGCGTTGTCGCCGCCGACGAACTGCGTGTAGTCCTTGGTGTCGACATTGCGGTCGAGCACGAAGACCGGGATCTTGGCGTCGATCGCCTGCTGCACGACGCCGGTCAGGCCGGCCGATTCCTTCGGTGACACCAACAGCGCATCGACCTCCTGGCGGATCAGGTTCTCGACATCGGCGACCTGCTTTTCGGTCTTGTCCTCGCCGTCGGTGATGATCAGCTCGACCTCGGGGTGCTTGGCGGCTTCGGCCAGGATGTCCTTGTTGAACTGCGCGCGCCAGGGCTCGATGGTCGTCACCTGCGAGAAGCCGATCTTCCACTTCTTGTCCTGGGCATAGGCATTGCCGGTGGTCAGCAGCGCGGTGGTGGTCAGCAGTGCCGCGGTCACGGCGGCAAGCTTCAGCATGTCACGTCGTTTCATTTTTTGTTTCCTCCGAGATTGAGAGACGGTGTCTCTTGCGACGGCCGCTTTGCCGCGGCCGTTTCCTTGTGCGCCGATTGCCCGCCGGGCAGGCGCAGATAGGCCAGGAGATCACCGGCATTGCGCTCCTGCACGAGCACGGTGCCGATGATGATCATCCCCTTCAGCACCAGCTGAAGGTTCGAATTGATGTTGTGGAGCTGCAGGATGTTGGAGAGCAGACCGAAGATCAGCACGCCGCAGAACGTGCCGATGAGGCTGCCGCGCCCGCCCATCAGGCTGGTGCCGCCTATGACCACAGCGGCAATGGCGTCGAGCTCCAGCCCGGCGCCGGCATCCGGCTTGCCTTGCCGGTACTGCGCGACATAGAGCACGGCGGCAATGCCGGCGAGCAGCCCGGAGACGGCATAGGTGGCGATCTTGACGCGGCCGGCGGCGATGCCGGAGAGGCGCGCCGCCTCCTCGTTGCCGCCGATGGCATAGACATAGCGGCCGAACGGCGTGAAGCGCAGCACCGCGCCGTAGATCACGATGGCGCCGAGGAAGAACAGGCCCGGCATCGGGATGATGCCGAACACCAGCGAGCGCAGGATCTCGAAATCGGCGGTGGCGTTGGAGCCGGTATAGACCGGCAGCACCGCATTGTTCTGGCCGGCGGTCAGCCGTGCGATGCCGAGCGCCGTCACCATCATAGCCAGGGTGACGATGAAGGGCTGCAGCCGTCCGGCAACGATGATGAAGCCGTTGAGCGCGCCGAACAGCAAACCAACGCACGGCGCCACCAGCAGCACGCCGAGCACGCCGAATTTCGGCTCGATCTGCGGCAGCAGAAACCACAGCGACAGGCAGCACAAGACCACGCCGACGACGGCGGGCGTGATCAGGCCGCGAATCCCGTCCAGCCTGATCTCGCGGACGAGATCGGCGCCGGCACGGGACTTTGCCAGGTTCTGGAAGATGAAGCGGGTGACGACGAAACCGAGGCAAAGCGCCACCAGCGCGACGGTCGGCACGCCCAGCACGACGCCCGGCGTCACGCCTGGGACCGTCAGCAGCATGGCACAGACCACCGAGCAGATGGCCATCAGCGAGCCGACGGAGAGATCGATGCCGCCGGTGATGATGACAGCCGTCATGCCGGTGGCGATCAGCCCGGTGGTCGAGACCTGGCGCAGCACGTCGAGCAGGTTGCCGTAGGAGAGGAAGATGTTGTTGCCCTTGGAACTCATCGGCGAGCCCAGCACGCCGATCAGGAAGATGGCGATCAGGCCCCAATAGAGCTTGGTACGGGACAGGAGTTTCAGGGCAGTCATGCGGCTGGTCTCGATATGGTCCTGCGCGGGGCGGCGAGACGCATGATGGCCTCCTCGCTGGCCGCATCGCGGGAAAGAATGCCTGTCTGGCGGCCATCGGCCATCACCAGGATGCGGTCGGAGAGATGCAAAAGCTCCGGCAGTTCGGAGCTGATGACGGCGATGGCCAGTCCATCGCGCGCCAGCTTGAAGATCAGGTCGTAGATCTCGCGTTTGGCGCCGACATCGATGCCGCGCGTCGGCTCGTCCAGCAACAGCACCCTTGGCCTGGTCGCCAGCCACTTGCCGATGACGACCTTCTGCTGGTTGCCGCCGGACAGCGTGCCGGCAGGCTGGTCGATGTCCCGGCAGCGGATGCCGAGCGCCTTGACCGCCTGCCGCGCCAGCCCCTGCTCGGAGGCCAGCGAGCGGATGCCGAAGCGGGCCAGCGACCCGACCAGCGGCAGCGCGACATTGTCTGCGATCGAAGCCTGCAGATGCAGGCCTTGCGTCTTGCGGTCCTCGGTGACCAGTGCAATGCCCAGCCGCCTTGCGTCGCGGGGCGAACGGATATCCACAGGCCGGCCGTCGACCTGGATTTCGCCACCGGTGCGGCCATCGCTCGAGCCGAAGATCGCCTCCAGGATCTCGGTTCGGCCCGAACCCAGCAGCCCGCCAATGCCGAGGATCTCTCCGGCGGCAAGATCGAAGCCAACGCCGTCGATCACCGTGCGCCAGCCATGCGCATCGGGCTTCGACAGCGACAGGTTTTCGACCGAAAGCACAATGTTGCCGCCGGAGTGGCGCTCTTCCTGGGAGGAAGCGAGCAGGTTGCGTCCGACCATCGCCGAAATGATCGCATCTTCGTCCAGCCTGGCCATCGGCTCGGTCAGTACATGGCGCCCGTCGCGAAACACGGTGACGCGGCTGGCCAGATGCATGACCTCGTCGATGCGGTGCGAGATGTAGACGATGGCGACACCGCTCTCGGCAAGCTGGCGGATGATGCGGAACAGCCGCTGGCATTCGGCCGGCGACAGCGCCGAGGTCGGCTCGTCCATGATCAGGATGCGTGCCGACATCGACAGCGCCTTGGCGATCTCGACCAGCTGCTGCTCGCCGACACGCAGGGTACCGACGCGGGCTTGCGGATCGAGCTCGATGCCGAGCCGCTGCAACAAAGCGCCCGCCGCGCGGCTGCTTGCCTTGCGGTCGACAATCAGCCCGGCGATCAGCTTCTCGCGGCCAAGGAAGATGTTGTCGGCGACGCTGAGTTCGGGCACCAGGTTGAGCTCCTGATGAATGATGGCAATGCCGGCATCCTCGGCGTCGCGTACGCCAGCAAAATTGACAGGGTGGCCATCGACGCTGACCGTGCCTTCATAGCCGGTGTAGACGCCGGAGAGGATCTTCATCAGCGTCGACTTGCCGGCGCCGTTCTCGCCCATCAAGGCATGAACCTCGCCGCGCCGCAGCTCGAAGCCGACATCGACCAGGGCGGCGATGCCGCCGAAGCTCTTGGAAATATGCTCGGCGCTCAGAACGGTGTCCGACCGATCGGCAGCGCCGTGCTGCGGGGAAAGGGAACTGCTCTCTCGCATGACAATGGCGGCCTCCCTTCCGTCCTCGTCAACTTCCCGCAAACGCTAATCTAAACGTTTCGATCATGTCAAGCTGATATGAGGTGCCGCATGTTTACTGCATTTCGATTCTTGCTAAAAAGGACAGGATTCCGTACGTATTGGCCGGCAAGGGTGGCGAAACGTTTCGAAAATGACAGCATCAGGGCAAAAAAAACACCGGAAATCCACCGCGCCCACCATGCTTCATGTGGCTGAAGCGGCGCGTGTTTCTGTCGCCACCGTTTCGGCGCTGATCAACGGCACGGCGACGGTCAGTCCGGAGCTTAGCCAGCGCATCGAACAGGCGATCCGCGATATCGGCTACAAGCGCAACGCGATCGCCCGCAGCCTGAAGATGGGCACGACCCGCACGATCGGACTGACCGTGCCGCACATCACCAACCCATTCTTCACCGATGTCGTCTCGGTCATCCAGCAGGCCTTCGACCGGGCCGGCTATGCCGTCATGCTGTGCTGCACGGACGAGGATTTGAACACCCAGGACGATCAGATCAAGCTGCTGCTCGATCGCATGGTCGACGGGCTGATCGTGGCGCGCGTCGGCGACGGCGCGATCCTCAAGCGGATCGTCGACGACGCCAACATGCCGGTGGTGCTGCTCGATCGTATCTGCAAAGGCGTCGACACCGATGCCGTGGTGCTGGACAACCAGCGCGCGGTGTTCGACGCCATCACCTATCTGATCAATCTCGGCCACCGGCGCATCGGTTACATCACCGGCACGTCGGACATTTCGCCGATGCATGACCGCATGGCGGGATATCGCGAGGCGCTTCACGCCGCCGGCCTGCCGATCGCGGAGGAGCTGATCCGCTTCGGCAATTTTCATGAGATCGACGGCTACAACGCGACCATGCAGATGCTGTCCTCGCACGATCGGCCAAGCGCGATCTTCTCGGCCAACAACCCGATGGTGATCGGCACCATGAAGGCGATCCGCGACATCGGCCTGTCCTGCCCGGAAGACATTTCGGTTGCCTGCTTCGACGACTTTCCATGGTCCGACGTGTTTCAGCCGCAGCTGACCACCGTCGCGCAGCCGGTGCAGGCGATCGGCGAACAAGCGGCCAATCTGCTTCTCGACCGTCTCGCCGGCAACAGGGACGCGCCGCCGCGCAAGCTTTTGCTCAAGGGTCGGCTGATGATCCGCAATTCCTGTCGCCCGCTCGGGGCGATTGCGCAGAGCGTGAGCGCGTAGTCTTTCGCCCAGCGTATATTCCTGTCAGGACTTGTCAGGCCGCCTGCGACAGCGATTTGTGCGCCTCGGCCAGGATCTCGAACGACCGTACCCGCGCCGCATGATCAAAAATCTGCGCGGTGACCATCAGCTCGTCGGCACCGGTGCGGCGCACGAAGGCATCGATGCCTTGCCGCACCGTTTCCGGGGAGCCGACGACGGCGCAGGACAATGCCTGGCCGAGCATGGTCTTTGCCATCGGATCGAGATCGCGGTCATAGTTCTCGACAGGTGGCGGCAGCCGGCCGGCACGGCCGGTGCGCAGATTGACGAAAGCCTGTTGCAGCGAGGTGAACAGCAAACGAGCCTCGGCATCGGTGGGCGCGGCAAAGACGTTGAGGCCAAGCATGACATGCGGTTTGTCGAGCTGCTCGGAGGGCTGGAAGCGCGAGCGGTAGACATCCAGCGCGTGATCCAGATCCGCCGGCGCGAAATGCGAGGCGAAGGCATAGGGCAGGCCGAGCATGGCGGCAAGCTGCGCGCCGTAGAGGCTGGAGCCGAGGATCCAGACCGGCACGCCCTGGCCTTCGCCGGGCACGGCACGGATGCGCTGGCCTTCCTCGGCCGGCTGGAAATAGCCCATCAACTCGACGACATCCTGCGGGAAATTGTCGACCCCGGCCTCGAGATTGCGGCGCAAGGCGCGGGCGGTACCCATGTCGGTGCCGGGCGCCCGGCCGATGCCGAGATCGATGCGGCCCGGATGCAATGCGGCCAGCGTGCCGAACTGCTCGGCAATCACCAGCGGCGAATGGTTGGGCAGCATGATGCCGCCGGCGCCGACACGAATGGTCTTGGTGCCGCCGGCGACATGGGCAATGACGACGGCTGTGGCGGCACTGGCAATACCCGGCATGTTGTGATGCTCGGCCAGCCAGAAACGCTTGTAGCCCAGGCGCTCGGCATGGCGAGCAAGATCGAGCGAATTGGCCAGCGACTGCGAGGCATCGCTGCCTTCGACGATCGGCGACAGGTCGAGAACGGAAAGGTCGGTCATGGGTGGGATCCTGTGTCAGGACCGCATGTAGGAAGCATCCGGCGGCGCCGCAAATTCAAAAATATTGATCAGCCTTTGACAGCTTCGGGGTCGGCGATGTCGTCCTCCTCGACGACAACCGCGTGCTGCGCGGCGAGAAAATTGCCGACATGGCTGAGCCCATCGAAATGATCGCAGAACACCTTGATGACGACCAGCAGCGGCACCGCCATCAGGGCGCCGACGAAACCCCACAGCCATGACCAGAAGGCGATGGCGATGAAGATCGCCACGGCGTTGATCTCGAGGCGCCTGCCGACCACCATCGGCGTCACGAACTGGCCTTCGACGATGTCGCACAAGATCACGAAGGCCGGCGCCAGAAGCGCGTAGAAGATGGTATCGAAGCTGATCAACGCCATGACCGTGACAAGCACGATGGTGATCAGTGCTCCGACATAGGGCAGGAAGTTGAGCAGGGCGGCAGCGACGCCCCAGACCAGCGGATTGGGCACGCCGAGCGCCCAAAGACCGAGAGCGATGACCGTGCCGAGGCCGGCATTGATGATCGTGACGGTGAGCAGATAGTGCGAGATTTCGCGTTCGACGTCATAGACGACGCGCAGCGCCCGTTTCTTTTCGCTGAGGCTGGCGAAGGACTGGATGATCTTTTCATAAAACATCGTGCCGGAGGCGAGCAGGAACAGCGACAGCACGAAGATGATGGTGAGGCCTGTTCCCGCCGACAGGATGTTGCTGGCGGCCGCCGACAGGATGCCGGACTGCGCTACCGCCACCTTCTGAATGCCCGACTCCTGCGAGGTCTCGGTCAGCTGTTCGATCTGATGCGAAATCTGCATGATCTTCTCGAGCGGCTGTCGCAATTGCGCCAACCGTTCGGTGAGCTTCTGGCCGATCGACGAGGTGTTGTTGATAAGATCGATGATCGGGCCACTGAGCAGATAGCCGGCGGTGGCGAACACACAAAGGGACAACAGCACCAGAAGGGTTGCCGAGATCACTTCCGGGATACCGTGCTTGCGCAGCAGTCGGACGATCGGCGTCAGCGTCAGCGCCAGCAGGAAAGCCAGAAGCACTGGCATGAAAAAGGCGCGGGCGAAGTAGAGCGCGTAGATGGCCATGAACAGAAAGATGCCGATCAGCAACGAGCGCATCAGACGCGTGTCGGCGCGAGCCGCGACGCGCGAATCCGGTTCATCGGAAATGTCCTGACCCCAGGCTGTGGGTTCGGTTTTCATGGTCACCCCCTCAAGCCGGCGCCCCTTCGCACGGCAATCGCCTCCATGAAACGCAGAGTTACTGGCGAGGGTTCCATGAGCCGGCTTCGGGATTGAGGCCGCTCGCGCCGGCTCCGGGTCAGGCTGCCGGCGACGTGACGGCTGTGGCGGGCTTGGCTGTTTCCTTGCGAACGATCGGCGCCACCCTGGTGCCGTAGAGTTCGATCGCCTTCATGATCTTGGCATGCGGCATGGTGCCGATCGCCATCTGCAGCAGGAAGCGGTCATTGCCGAAGATCTTGTGCTGGGCGACGATCTTTTCAGCCACTTGCTCGGGACTGCCGACGAACAGGGCGCCTGTGGGGCCGCGCGACTGGTCGAAATGCGCCCGCGAGGTCGGACCCCAGCCGCGCTCGCGGCCGATGCGATTCATCACTTCCGCCTGCGGGCCGTAGAAATCGTCCGCCGCCTGCTCGGTCGTCTCGGCGATGAAGCCGTGCACGTTGATGCTGGTGGCGAGGCCCGCCGGATCACTGCCGGCGCGCTTGGCGGCTTCGCGATAGAGATCGAACAGCGGCGCGAAACGCGCCGGCTCGCCGCCAATGATGGCGAGCGCCAGCGGCAGGCCGAGCGCGCCAGCGCGGGCGGCAGACTGTGGCGTGCCGCCAATCGCGATCCAGACCGGTAGCCTGTCCTGGAAGGGCCGGGGATAAACGCCGCGATCGTTGATCGGCGCACGCAGATTGCCCGACCAGGTGACCTTCACGCTGTCGCGGATGGCAAGCAGCAGATCGAGTTTTTCGGCGAACAGCTCGTCATAATCCTCGAGGTTGAAACCGAACAGCGGGAAGGATTCGATGAACGAGCCGCGCCCGGCCATGATCTCGGCGCGGCCGCCCGACAGAAGATCGAGCGTGGCAAATTGCTGGAAAACGCGCACCGGGTCATCGGAAGACAGAACGGTGACCGCGCTGGTCAGCTTGATGCGCTTCGAACGCTCGGCCGCCGCGGCCAGGGCCACGACCGGTGCGGAGGCGGCATAGTCGGGCCGATGATGCTCGCCGAGGCCGAAGACGTCGAGGCCGACCTGGTCGGCCAGCTCGATCTCCTCGATCAGGTTGCGCAGCCGCTCATGCGGGCCGATGGCACCGGGGCCCGGCTGCGGGCTGACGTCGGCGAATGTGTAGAGACCGAGTTCCATTTGATGTCATCCTGGTGTTGGGTTTTCGGGCTAGACGTAGCGACGCCTCAGCCGCGCCGCCAGTGGGGCGGACGGTGAACAGTGCATGTCGGTTTCGGCTCTATCTCTTCGTCGCCATTCCGGACGGAAAACCGCTTCACACTTTTCCTGGAATTGCTCCAAAGGCGTCTCCCGAGTGCAACAGCCGACAATTTCATGGCTGCCATGCCGTTTTGGCGCTTGAACTCTCGGTTTTCGCGCGTATGTAAGCGTCGCGAATTGACTTCAGGGAAGTGGACTTGGCTATCTACAGGGAAAAAGACGTTTTCGAGCGGCGCAATGCCGCAAACGAGGCAAAGAAGGCGCTCCTCGAGCGCTTCAAGGCAAAGCCGGCGGCGGATGATCCCGCAGTGCTGGCGCGGCAGGCTGAACGCAAGGCTATCCTTGCGGCCCGCGAAATCCGCGAGGCCGAAAAGGCCCGGCTGAAGCAGGAGAAGCTGGCACGCGAAGCGGTCGAGAAGGCCGAGCGCGAGGCAGCAGCCGAAGCGGCACGTATCGCCGCCGAGGAAGCTGCACAGGCCGAGGCCAAGATTCGGGAATCCGAAGAGAACGAGCGCATCGCCCGTCTTCTGGCCGACGAAGCCGAACGCAAGGCCAAGCGTGACGCGCGTTATGCGGCACGCAAGCAGCGTACCGGCAGGACGCCTCCGGGCTTCTCCGCCCGCTAGCTCTCGGCTACGGAGCAATCTGCTTCGAGAATCAGGGTCGCCTCGCAGCGGCCCTGAACGTGTTTGTCCCATGCATGTCGCCCTGGTCCCGGCTCTGGGAGGACGACATGCGCAAACCAAGAGACCTAAGCGTTACCGTCAGGCGGCGAACTTCAGCCCCATGATGCCGCAGACGATGAGCGCGATGCAGGCCAGCCTGATCGCGGTGGCCGGTTCGCCGAGCAGCCAGATGCCGAGCAGTGCCGTACCGACGGTGCCGATGCCGGTCCACACCGCATAGGCGGTGCCGACGGGCAGCGCCTTCAGCGCCAGGCCGAGCAGAGTGAGGCTGACGACCATCGAGGCAACGGTCAGCACGGTCGGCACCAGCTTCGAGAAGCCATCGGTGTATTTGAGGCCGATTGCCCAGCCGATCTCGAACAAGCCAGCGAAAAAGAGAAGAATCCACGACATCGACAACGCTCCATCAGAGCATCGGACCGAAAAGTGACTTCGGCGTCCGACGATCAGTCAAACAATGGCGGGTCGTCCCGTCCGGATTTGGGGAAGTGCGAGGTCGCCCCCGCCACGCCAATATAGGAATTTCGGGCGCTCGAGCAACAGCGACCGGCAACAAGTGTCGCCGGCCGTAATCTTATTGCGAAGTGGATCGCCGGACCTACTTGTCCTTGAGCTTCATCGCCTTGACCGGCGGCGCCTTCAGCGCCGGAGCCGGAGCGGGCTTCTTGGCGTCCTTCTTCGGCTTGCGGGCTTCCTTGCCTGCCTTCATCGCACCTTTAGCCATGATTCGTTCCTCCTGATGTGAGAAGCCAAGTGAAACAAGAGAACCGCCCGACCGCAAGGGGTTAGCGACTGTTGCCGCCGACAGCGGATCGCTTTCAACCGGTTTCTAGAGCAATTCACCGTTTCGCGGAAACAGTGAATTGCTCTAACTCTTTGTTTTGACGCAATTCCGGATGGAAAACCGCTTCACACTTTTCCTGGAATTGCTCTAATTTGCTCGTAAACCATGGCGGTCCGTGCCATGGTCATTTTCGCACTGCAGCATCGACCCGAGCTTCGCCGGGCGATCGTCAGGCAGGCCGTCAGGACGACAATGCGAATCCACATCGGCTGCGAGATGAGCTTCGACTTTCCGCAGGAAACGCCGCTCATCGCGATGCTGAATGTGCACTATTCGCGGGCCTCCGATCTCGAGCGGCCGGATTTCCTGATCTCCAATCCACCGGTGCCGATCGAAAGCTATCGCGACAGTTTCGGCAATTGGTGCAACCGGCTTGTCGCGCCGCCCGGGCGCTTCACCTTCGGCACCGACGCGGTGATCCGCGACCCCGGCACCTTCGAGATGGGCGACCTGATGGCCTGGCAGCACGAGGTGCGCGACCTGCCGGCGGACACATTGCTGTTCCTGCTGCCCAGCCGTTTTTGCGAAAGCGACCTTCTGGCTGACGAGGCGTGGCGGCTGTTCGGCAACACGCCGCTGGGTATTCCGCGCGTGCAGGCGGTCTGCGACTTCGTCCACAGCCACATCGTCTTCAACTACGGCAATGCACGGCCGACGCGCACCGCGGCGGAAGCCTATCGTGAACGGAGCGGCGTGTGCCGCGACTACGCGCATCTCGCCGTCACCTTCTGCCGGGCGCTCAACATCCCAACGCGCTATTGCACCGGCTACATCAGCGACATCGGTATGCCGAAGCCATGGGCAAGCATGGATTTCTGCGCCTGGGTGGAAGTCTATCTCGGCGGCCGCTGGCATGTCTTCGACCCGCGCAACAATGCACCGCGCATCGGCCGCATCCTGATCGCCTCCGGCCGCGACGCCGCCGACGTGCCGCTGACCCATATTTTCGGCCCGGGAACGCTTGCCGGCTTCAAGGTGTGGACCAGCGAGATCATCGAGTAGTCGCCGTTTTCCATAGACCGATCTCTCATGGCCGCTGCCGTGGACGACCCGACATTCGCGCGGTGTGATGCCTGTGGAGCTTTAGCGGCCTGGCCGCTAGACTGCGCCTTGAACGGGGGCAAATGCCATGGCCGGGCACGGCGGCTCAAAAAAGGTGATCTACGCGGCGCTCGCCGGCAATCTCGCCATCGCGCTGACCAAGTTCGCCGCCGCCGCCTTTACCGGCAGTTCGGCGATGCTGTCGGAGGGCGTCCATTCGCTGGTCGATACCGGCAATGGCGGCCTGCTGCTCTACGGCATGCACCGCGCCGCTCGCCCGGCCGATCGCACGCATCCGCTCGGCCACGGCCGCGAACTCTACTTCTGGAGCTTCATCGTCGCGCTCCTCGTCTTCGCGCTGGGCGCCGGCGTGTCGTTCTACGAAGGCGCGGTCCATATCATGGCGCCGGAGCCGGTCGCCAACGCCAAGGTAAACTATATTGTTCTGGGCCTTTCCTTCCTGTTCGAAGGCAGTTCGTGGTGGGTGGCGCTGAAGGAGTTTCGCCGGCAGAAGGGCAGGCAAGGCTGGCTGCAGGCCGTGCAGTCGAGCAAGGATCCGAGCGTCTACACCGTGCTGTTCGAGGACAGTGCGGCACTTCTCGGCCTGATCGTCGCTTTCGCCGGCATATTGGCGGCGGAACTGCTGGAGATGCCGGAGCTCGACGGCGCCGCCTCTATCGGCATCGGGCTGATCCTTGGCGCAACCGCGATCTTCCTGGCCCGCGAAAGCAAGGGCCTGCTGATCGGCGAGCCGGCGTCGCCCGAGGTGCAGATGAAAGTGCTGGCGATCGCCCAGCAGGATCCGGCGGTGCAGCGGGCGAACGGCGTCCTGACCGTTCATATGGGGCCGACAGAGATCGTCGCCGGGCTCAGCATCGAGTTCGAGGACCAATTGACGGCGCCCGAGATCGAAGCTTGCGTCGAGCGCCTGGAGGCGCAGTTGAAGAAGGAAATGCCGGAGATCACACGGCTGTTCGTCAAGCCGCAGACGTCAGGCACCTGGGAGCAGCGGCGCAGGCTGATCGATTCCGCATCCGATCCTGCCCTGGACTAAAACCGTGCCATTGCCTCACGGCCTTGCGCCGCTAGATTGAAGGGGCTTTGGAGGAACGAAGATGAGAATAGACGGCGGCTGTCATTGTGGCGCCATCACCTACGAGGCGGAGGTCGATCCGGAAAAGACCACGATCTGCCACTGCACGGATTGCCAGCAACTGACCGGCACGGCTTTTCGCCTTACGGTTCCGGCGCCGGAAAGCAACTATCGCATCACCAAGGGCACGCCGAAAATCTACATCAAGATCGTGGCGAGCGGCGCCAAGCGCACCCAGGCCTTTTGCGCCGACTGCGGTTCGCATCTTTACGCCACGTCTGTCGGAGATGGTCCGAAGGTCTATGGAATTCGCGTGGGGACCGCGCGGCAGCGCCAGGATTTGATCCCGACACAGCAGAAATGGCACCGCTCGGCGCTGCACTGGCTGCCTGAATTTCAGGGCATGACCACGTTGGAGGAGCAGTAGCACCGGTCCGGCACCGCGGCTCAATCGTCGCCTTCGACGACCCTCAGCCTGAGCTGCCCGGTTTTCGAATCGGCAACGCGCGCGCCGGTATCGACCTTGGCGGCGGGCCCCCGTGACGCGGCGTCTACGGCGGCATCGCCGTCGGGCTGCGCGCCGAATTCCAGCGCCTCGATCTTCTGGCCGCGCTTGGTGACCTTCGACGTCGAAACCAGTATGTCGTCGATATCCTTGGCCGACTGGCCGAAATGCACCTGCAGCTTGCGCACCCGCTCATCGACACGTGCAACATCCTCCATCAGCCGGATGACCTCGCCCTGGATCAGGTGCGCCTGTTCGCGCATGCGGGCATCCTTGAGGATCGCCTGGATGACCTGGATCGACAGCATCAGCAGCGACGGCGAGACGATGACGACGCGCGCACGGTGCGCCTTGTGCACGATCGCCTCGAAATTCTCGTGGATCTCGGCGAACACCGATTCCGACGGCACGAACATGAAGGCAGTGTCCTGCGTCTCGCCCTGGATCAGGTATTTTTCCGAGATATCGCGGACATGGATCTCGATGTCGCGGCGGAAGGCCTGCGAAGCTGCCTTCTGCAGATCGGCGCCATCGGCGGCGCGGATGGCGTTCCAGGCCTCCAGCGGAAATTTTGCATCGATGGCCAGCGACGGCGCGCCATTCGGCATCTTCACCAGGCAGTCGGGCCGGCTGCCGTTCGACAGCGTCGCCTGGAACTCATAGGCGCCGTGCGGCAGGCCGTCGGCAACGATCGCCTCCATGCGCGACTGGCCGAACGCGCCGCGCGTCTGCTTGTTCGAGAGGATCGCCTGCAATTGCACGACCTGGCCGGCGAGCGACTGGATGTTGCCTTGCGCGACGTCGATGATCGCCAGCCGTTCCTGCAATTTGGCCAGGCTCTCATGCGTGGATTTGGTCTGCTCGGTCATGGTCTGGCCGAGCCGGCCGGTCATGGCGTCGAGGCGTTGGCCGATCGATTGCGTCAGCTCCGCCTGCCGTGCGCCGAACACTTCCGCAATGGCGCCCATGCGGCCCTGCATTTCGGCCTGGCTTTGCAGAATGCCGGCCATCCGCACTTCCGCATCGCGGGCATGATCGGCGGCTTCCGCGGCCGCCACGGCGCGCGCCTTGGCCGACCGCCACAACGCAATGACCAGCGCCACGAACAGGGCCAGAAACAGCAAAACGCCGAAGGCCAGCGCATGGCCGAGCGTGATCGTTGTGGCGCCAAGCCGGGCGACAGGCTCCGAAAGGATGGTGCTCAAATCATTCATGTGGACAGCATAGACGATTCGCCGCGATAGCACAGATCAAAACGTGAACGCGCCTGATGCCAACCGGTTGACGCGTTTCGCTGGAGGTCTTAGGTGGAACGCCATGCCGATCAAGCCGCTCATCATCCTTCCCGACCCCATCCTGCGCGAGGTTTCCAAGCCCGTAGAGCGTGTCGACGCGCCTTTGCGCAAATTAGCCGACGACATGCTGGCGACCATGTATGATGCGCCGGGCATCGGGCTGGCGGCAATCCAGATCGGCGAGCCGCTGCGCTTGCTGGTGATCGATCTCGCCAAGGAAGACGAGACGCCGGCGCCGCATGTCTTCATCAATCCGGAAATCCTGGAGAGCGCCGACGCGCGCTCCGTCTATGAGGAAGGCTGCCTGTCGATCCCGGATTATTACGCCGAGGTCGAACGCCCCGCCTCCGTGCGGGTCAAATATCTCGACCGCGACGGCAAATTGCAGGAGATAGAGGCCGAGGGGTTGATGGCGACCTGCCTGCAACACGAGATCGACCACCTCAATGGCGTCCTGTTCATCGATCACATCTCGAAGCTGAAGCGCGACATGGTGGTAAAGAAATTCAAGAAGCTCGCCAGGGACAAGGCGCCGGGCAAGCTCGCGGGATAAGGTACGGGAGTCCCCTCCAGGCCTATTGTCGGCAGGATTGCCACCAAATGGAGATGCCGACGGTCGACATGCTGATCAGGGACATTCCTGAGCCTTTGAAGCGCGAGATCGAACTGGCGGCGCGCGAGGTCGGCCAGAGCGTCTCGGACAAGGCCATCGGCCTTCTGCGCAAAGGCATAGTTGCGGAGAGGCCGGCCCGAGAGGAGTCGAGCCTCTCGGCGTGGGCTGCAATTCGCTCGGCTTTCGTATCTGAAAGCGCAATTGGCGATGAATACGCGGAAATCATGGAGAAGATCGAAGCGGAAAGATAGCGCGACGGTCGTCCCGCGACTTCGACGGCCTTGACCTGAAGCTCGTAAACCCGTTTGAAGCGGATGCCTGAGCCGGCACACTGCGCGAGCAAGAAGACAGGATACCGGAAGAAAAAATGCCCCTTCGCGTCATCTTCATGGGTACGCCGGAGTTTTCGGTGCCGACCTTGCGCGCGATCGCCGAGGCTGGCCATGAGATATCAGTCGTCTATACCCAGCCGCCGCGCGCTGCCGGACGACGCGGGCTGGAGCTGACGCCGTCGCCGGTGCAGCGCGAGGCGGAGCGACTGGGCATCGAGGTGCGGACGCCGGTTTCGCTCAAAGGAGAGGCCGAACAGGCCGCTTTTCGCGCCTTGCAGGCCGATGTGGCGGTGGTCGTCGCCTATGGCTTGCTGCTGCCGAAGGCGGTTCTGGAGGCAACCCGGCTCGGCTGCGTCAACGGCCATGCGTCGCTTCTGCCGCGCTGGCGCGGCGCCGCCCCCATCCAGCGCGCCATCATGGCCGGTGACCTGGAAAGCGGCATGATGGTGATGCGCATGGAAGAGGGCCTGGACACCGGTCCGGTCGGGCTGGTTGAAAAGTGCGCCATCGAACCCGATATGACAGCCGGCGATCTGCATGATCGGTTGATGAGTGTCGGTGCTGCCTTGATGGTGGAAGCGCTGGCGCGGTTGGAAGGGAACACCCTGACATTCACCACACAAGCTGTGGATGGGGTGACCTACGCCAAGAAAATCGATAAATCCGAGACTCGCGTGGACTGGACTCGCTCGGCAAGTGAGGTCCACAATCATATTCGTGGCCTGTCGCCCTTTCCAGGCGCCTGGTCGGAGATAGGAATTGGCGGCCGCCAGGAGCGGCTGAAACTGCTTCGCTCGACGCTGTCGCAAGGCCTGTCGCCTTCGGAAGATTTGGGCGAGTCGGGAGGAATTCTCGATGACCGGCTGACGGTCGCCTGCGGGGCAGGCGCGATCAGGCTGGTCGAAGTTCAACGGGCGGGCGGAAAGCCCGCTGCCGCGTCGGAATTCCTGCGCGGGGCCAAGATCGAAAAAGGACTGAAATTCTCATGAGCATGATGTCGATACGCGCGGCAACGCCGCGGGATCGCGAGGCCATCCGCCTCGTCGAGGAACACGCTTTCGGCCAGCAGGCGGAGGCCGGTCTGGTCGACGCGCTGGTGACCGGCGGCGACGCGGTTGCCGAACTGGTTGCGGAAGAGGACGGCCAGGTGGTCGGCCATATCCTGTTTTCGCGGCTGTTCGTCCAGAATGGCGGCAAGACCTTCGCGGCCGTGGCGCTGGCGCCGCTGGCGGTGGAGCCCTCGTTCCATGGCAGCGGCATTGGCGGCGCGCTGATCCGCGAGGCGCATATCCGCCTCAAGGATGGTGGTGAGACGCTGGCCGTGGTGCTGGGCGACCCCACCTATTACGGGCGTTTCGGCTATAGCCACACGCGTGCCGAGAACTTCGAAAGCGAATACCAGGGCGAAGCGCTGCAGGCGCTGGCCTGGGGTGACGCACCAGAAGCAGGCAGGCTGGTCTACGCCTCCGCCTTCACCGCTCTCGCCGCGTAGAACAGTCCGCCGTTTTCACGGAAACGGCGAACTGCACTCCTCTTTGTTTTAACGCAATTCCGAACGGAAAACCGTTTCACACTTTTCCTGGAATTGCTCGAGGCGAGAGCTCTAGCCGCAAATGCCGCGTTTTCGCCTCGACATCGAGTATGACGGCAGCCTGTTTGCCGGCTGGCAGCACCAGGCGGATCAGCCTTCGGTGCAGCAGGCGATCGAGCAGGCGATCGAAAAATTCTGCGGCGAAGCGATCAGGCTGCGCGCCGCCGGCCGCACCGATGCCGGCGTGCATGCGACCGCGCAGGTGGCGCATGTCGACCTCGTCAAGGCGTGGCCGAGCGACAAGGTGCGCGATGCCGTCAACGCCCATCTGCAGGCGACCGGGGCGCGCATCGCCATCCTGAAAGCGACGGTGGTCTCCGACAGTTTCGACGCCCGCTTCTCGGCCATTGGCCGCCACTATCTCTACCGCATCCTGAACCGCCGCGCGCCGGCCGCGCTCGACAAGGGCAAGGTGTGGTGGGTGCCGAAGCGGCTCGACGCCGGCGCCATGCACGAAGCGGCAAAGGTCCTGCTCGGACGGCATGACTTTACCACCTTCCGCTCGACCCAGTGCCAGGCCAACAGCCCGATCAGGACGCTGGAACGGCTCGATGTGAGCCGACAAGGCGACATGATCGAGGTCAGGGCTTCGGCGCGCTCGTTCCTGCACAACCAGGTGCGTTCGATGGTCGGCTCGCTCAAGCGTGTCGGCGACGGCGGCTGGAGCGCGGCCGACCTGAAAACAGCGCTCGAGGCGCGCGACCGCGCCGCCTGCGGCCAGGTGGCGCCGCCCGACGGGCTGTTTCTCACCGGTGTCGATTATCCGGTCGAGACGAGCCCGGAAAGGCTCTGAACTCCGACATCGTCCGGGACGGTGATGCCGAGCAACGTCTGCAGGCCGAACAGCACCAGCAGCGACGCAATGAACATGCCGACGAAAACGGCCGTGCCGACCGCTGCGCCCCTGCCCATCGTGGCATTTGTCATGCGCCAGGTCAGCACCATAGAAAGGGCAAAGAGGAACAGCGACACAAGGCTCGAAACCTGGCTTGCGGACGACAGGAAAAGCCGGATCAGCGCCGAAGGCAGCATCAGCCAGGCGGTGATGGCCGAAGCCCAGTTGCTGGCAACGACGTAGTGGACGAAGCGGCCGCCTATGCCGGCGCGCGGCGCGATGAAAGCGAGCGCAACCAGCGGCAGCACCCAGGAGCCGATGTCGACCGTCGCCAGGCGCACCAGCATGCTGAAGCGCCCCGCGAAGGCGTCGGGATCGCCGATTTCGTTGGCGATGCCGACCCAGCCGACGATCAGCGCCGGTGCTGCAACGACAATGGCGAAGAAGGAATTCCAGAAGCCGTCGGCCGACAGGTCGAGCAGGCGCAGGCCGTCGGCTCTGCCGAGCATCAATCGCCAGGCGCCCGTCAGCGAAGCTTGGGTTTCGTCCGCCGAAAGCATGCTGTTCAGCCCTGTCCGAACCAGTCTTCTATGAAGCGCTGGTAGATTTGCGTCAGCGTCTCGAGGTCGGCAATGGCGACGCGCTCGTCGACCATGTGCATGGTCTTGCCGACCAGCCCGAACTCGACCACCGGGCAATAGTCCTTGATGAAACGCGCGTCGGAGGTTCCACCGGAGGTCGACAGCGTCGGCTCCTTGCCGACCGCCGACTTGATCGAGCCGCGCAGCATTTCGATCAGCCTGTCGTCACGGGTCAGGAAGACATGGCTCGGCCGGTCGCGCCAGACGAGCTCGTAGTCGACCGGCATCTTCTTGCCCTGCCGGTACTTCTTGCGCCTGGCCGCCTGGTCGAGCCGGTTGTGGATTTCGGCCTGCAGGGTCTCGTCCGTCCAGGTGTCGTTGAAGCGGATGTTGAAGGTCGCGGTCGCTTTGGCCGGGATGACATTGGTGGCCGGGTTGCCCACATCGATGGAGGTGATTTCCAGATTGGTCGGCTGGAAATCCCTGGTTCCCTTGTCGAAAACCGGATGCAGCAAGGCATCGACCAGGCTCATCAGCCCGCGCACCGGATTGTCGGCAAGCAAGGGATAGGCGACATGGCCCTGGCGGCCATTGACGGTGACGGCGCCGGACATCGAGCCGCGGCGGCCGATCTTGATCATGTCGCCCAGCGCATCCGGGTTGGTCGGCTCGCCGACGACAGAGGCATCCCATTTCTCGCCCCTGGAAGCCGCCCATTCGAGCAGCTTGACCGTGCCGTTGATCGCGGGGCCTTCCTCGTCGCCGGTGATCAGCAGCGAGACCGAGCCTTTCGGACCGCCATTGGCCTCGACATGGCGCGCCACGGCGGCGATGAAACAGGCGATGCCGCCCTTCATGTCGACGGCGCCGCGGCCATACATCTCGCCATTGGCGATCTCGGCGGCGAAGGGCGGATGCGTCCAGGCGGCTTCGTCGCCGACCGGCACCACGTCGGTGTGGCCGGCGAACATCAGATGCGGGCCATTGCCGGAACGCCTTGCATAGAGGTTTTCGATATCGGGCGTGCCGTCTTCGGAAAACACCGGCCGATCGACCAGGAAGCCGAGCGGTTTGAGCATCGTCTCCAGCGCGGTCAGCGCACCGCCCTCAGCGGGCGTCACCGAAGCGCAACGGATAAGGGCGGCGAGGTTTTCGGCAGGATCGGTCGGCAGCGTCATGGCAAAAGCGATAGTCGAAAGCGCAGGGCCTGTCACGGCCAGACATAGGGGCCAGCCTCATGGCTGGCGATACCGCCGATATTATGGTTTTCATGTCGTATAGTTGCGACCCGGCGCGGGCGACAGGATGGCAGACAAGGACAAACGGATCGTCATAGCCGGTGCCGGCAGCATCGGCTGCTATGCCGGCGGCTGCCTGGCGCTGGCCGGCCGAAAGGTCATTCTGCTGGCCCGGCCGCGCATCGAGGCAGCGTTGCGGCAGGGTGGATTGCGGGTCAGCGACCTCCAGGGCCGCGATCGCTCGATCAAGCCGGAGGCGCTTGCCGTCACCACCGATCCGGCCGCCACCCTGCCGCAGGCGGACGTGATCCTGGTCACGGTCAAGAGCGGCGCCACTCAGGACATGGCGGATCTTATCAAAGCTCATGCCCGGCCCGACGCCGTGGTGATCAGCCTGCAGAACGGTGTCGACAATGCCGACAGGCTGCGTGCCGGACTTGGCCGGCGAACGGTGCTGGCCGGCATGGTGCCGTTCAATGTGGTGCAGTCGCCGGACGGCGAGCTGCCGCTGCGCGTGCACCGCGCCAGCGACGGCAAGGTGATGGTCGAGGATGGCGATGCCGGCCTGGTCGGCCTGCTTGGCGTCGAAGGGTTTGCGGTTGAAGCGCATGGCGACATGAAGGCGGTGCTGTGGGGTAAGCTGCTGATGAATCTGAACAACGCGCTGGTGGCGCTTTCCGGCCTGCCGCTGGCAACCGAACTGGCCGACCGACGCTGGCGGCTGATCCTGGCCGGCCAGATCGACGAGGCGCTGACGGCACTGAAAGCGTCCGGCATCGAGCCGGCGCGGATCGCCGGCCTGCGGCCGGCGCTGCTGCCGAAAGTGCTCAGGCTGCCGGACTGGCTGTTCAGGCTCTTGGCGCGGCGCATGCTGGCGATCGACCCGCAGGCGCGCTCGTCGATGTGGGACGATCTTCAGCGCGGCCGGCCGACGGAGATCGACGATTTGCAAGGTGCCATCTTGCGGCTGGCGGGGAAGGCCGGCACGCCCGTGCCGACGGTTCAGCGGATCATCGCCTTGGTGCGCGCGGCGGAAGCGGAGCGGCTTGGCTCGCCGGGCCTGGCGCCGGAGCAGATTGTTGCACCGGCCGGCCGTCGATCAACGTGATCTTCTGCCAGATTTTCCGCGACAGGTTGGACGCCAGGTTCTCGATGTCGTTGACGCCGTCGATGACCACGTCGTCATTGACCGACTGCGCGAACAATGCGGCGATCTTGCCGGTGATCGACAGCATTTCGGAGCAATAGTCGAGGTAACGCGCCAGGTCGGCGGCATTGGTGATGCGGGCGGGCGAATGCGACGTCGGCTTGAAATCGGCCGACAGCGCCGCCGGATCCTTGGTCAGCTGGTGCATGTCGATGACGTGGATCAGCGAGCGCAGGCCATGCAGCTGGCGAAAGACCTGCTTGCGCTTGATGCGCTCCTCAGAGCGGATCAAGGCGAGAAATCCGACAATGGCGAGGATGAACATGTTGAGCGAAGCTTCGATGCCTTGCACCGACTGGACGGCATCACCCGGTTTGGAAATGCGGTCGAATGGCAGGACGGTGCCGACGAAGATGAACATCAGTGCGCCGGCAACGACAGCGGCGACGATGAGGCCGCGCAGCCACCAGATCGGCGCTTCCAGGGCCTTGGCGCCCTGTGCCAGGTCGCGCGACAGCGAGACCAGTTCGGCGGCAACGCCGCGCAGGCCGGCATCGGGGAAACGCTCCGCAACGCGCGTCTCCAGCCGTTCTGCGGTCTCGATGATCAGTTTCGGATCAAGCGTACGGTAGCGCATGTCCGATCGAACCTCAGGGTTGTGCTGGCTCGTTGGTGCGCCGGCCGTAGCGGTTGGGTCCAGGCTGCCCCGGAAACAGGCACAACACAAGGAAGGCCACGATCGAGACCACCGGCACGAACAAGATCAGCGCCGCAATGCCCGGCTTGTCCAAATCGTGCAGCCGCTTGACCGCCAGGGCAATGTTCGACCACAGCGAGGCGATGAAGGCGACGAAGAAGATGAACGACCACATGTTGCTCTCGGCCGAACCTTCCGGCACCAGCGTGAAGCGGTAGAGCGGGAAGGCCTGGATGATGGCGACGAGCAACCCGCCAAGAAAATAGGCCGCGCGACTGACGCGGCCCGAGGTTTTGAAGAAAAGCCAGGTGAGATCTGATCTGTCAGGCAAGCGGGTCCGGTCCATATTGATTGGCGCCCCTGGCGCCTTCGAGAATGCCGCATTCCACCAGAAACCAGATCGGGCCGATCAATGGCACCAGCATGATCAGGCTCCACCAGCCCGACTTGCCGCGATCATGCCAGCGCTTGGCGTAGACTGCGAGTGCGAAATAGATCGAGGCCAGAGCGATGAGAATGCCGATGATGCCGATCTGGGCGCCACTGGCCGTGGTGATGCGTGTACCGAGGATCGCATCGAGAATAAAGGCAACGATGCCAATGACGATGAAAACGCCAATCGCGGCCCAGAACTTGCCACGGTTGATGCGACCGTCAAAACTTGTGAGCAGATACTTCCAGTCCATGTCACCCCTCCATGATGAACCCGCGCGACCGATTGTCGCGCCGGCGGAAGGTGCGCCCGCTTTGCGCAAAGATCAATCGCGCAGCAATTCGTTGATCGAGGTCTTGGACCTGGTTTTGGCGTCGACGCGCTTGACGATGACGGCGCAGTAGAGGCTCGGACCCGGCTCGCCGTTCGGAAAGGGCTTGCCCGGCATCGCTCCGGCGACGACGACGGAATTCGGCGGCACTTCGCCGTAGAAAATCTCGCCGGTGGCGCGGTCGACGATCTTGGTCGACTGGCCGATGAAGACGCCCATGCCGAGCACCGAGCCTTCGCGCACGATGCAGCCCTCGACCACTTCCGAGCGCGCGCCGATGAAGCAATTGTCCTCGATGATGGTCGGACCTGCCTGCATCGGCTCCAACACGCCGCCGATGCCGACGCCGCCGGAAAGATGCACGTTCTTGCCGATCTGGGCACAGGAGCCTACCCCGACCCAGGTGTCGATCATGGTGCCTGTATCGACATAGGCGCCGACATTGACGAAGGACGGCATCAGCACGGCGCCCGGCGCGATATAGGCCGAGCGACGCACGATCGACCCCGGCACGGCGCGAAAGCCCTCCTTTTCGAAATCAACAGCGCCCCAGCCATCGAACTTCGACGGCACCTTGTCCCACCACGTCGCTTCGCCGGGACCACCCTTGATGATCTCCATCGGGTTGAGCCGGAAGGACAAAAGCACGGCCTTCTTCAGCCACTGGTTGACATGCCACTTGCCGTCGGCCTGCCGCTCGGCGACGCGGACGGCGCCGCGGTCGAGCAGGTCAAGCGCCGACTGGATGGCATCGCGCGTTTCGCCGCGCGTCGCAGTCGAAATCGCATCGCGTTCCTCGAAGGCCTTCTCGATGGTCTTTTCGAGGCTCGCCAGATCGGGCTTCGACATGAATTCGCTCCATTACCAAGCTGTTAAGGGGCTGAGCCTTAACCTGTTTTGAAAGTCGCGCGGACCCTATGTTAAGGCTTAATGGGGGTCAATCGCGTGTGCGTCACGGGACGGCGCAGTTAAGGGAATTGGACGGGTAGTTATGACTCCTATGGAAAAGGCGGGGTGGACGCCGCTGCCGCATTCGGACGAGGATCTGGAGCGGTCGAAGAGCGTACCTGACACGCCGCAGACGCGTGCCGAAACCTACCGGCTCGCCTGGAACGATCCCGACTTCATGACGCGGCGCGAGTTGCGCGCGGTCAGGCTGCAACTCGAACTCCTGAAACCGGAAATGATCCTAGCCGAACGCGGCATCCGCTCGACGGTGATCCTGTTCGGCGGTGCGCGCCTGCCGGAACCCGGCGGCGAGGCCTGGGCGGCCAAGAACGAGACGCAGAAGAAGAACCTCGAAGAGAACAGCAAATACTACGAGGAAGCGCGCAAATTCGCCCGCCTCTGCTCGCAGCAATCGGCTACCTCCTATTACCGCGAATATGTCGTGGTGACCGGCGGCGGGCCTGGCGTGATGGAAGCGGGAAACCGCGGCGCCGACGATGTCGGCGCGCCGTCGATAGGCCTCAACATCGTCTTGCCGCACGAGCAGGCGCCGAACATCTATGTGACGCCGGAGCTCTGCTTCAACTTCCATTATTTCGCTATCCGCAAGATGCATTTCGTCATGCGCGCCAAGGCGGTCGCGGTGTTTCCGGGCGGCTTCGGCACGATGGACGAATTCTTCGAGACGCTGACCCTGATCCAGACAGGGCGCATGGAGCGCGTGCCGGTGATCCTGTTCGGCAAATCCTTCTGGAAGCGGGCGATCGATCTCGATTTCCTCGCCGAGCAGGGCACGATCAGCCCCGGTGATCAGGACATCATCGACTTCGTCGACACCGCGGATGAGGCGTGGGGGATTATCAGCCGGTTCTATAAGTTAGGAGAGTAGGGCTGCGGATCGGGGAATTGAAGAATTGAAGAATGAAGGGATTGTGGCTCTGCGTTCGGATCGATCCCCAATTCGTCATTTCATCATTTCTTCATTTCCCCTCCCCCCTCTCCACAATCGCCGTCAGAAACCCCGCCAGATCGTCGGTGACGAAATCGACATCATCCTCATTGGCCGGGTCGCGCTCCCATATCTCGGAAAAGGTCGGCTCGAAATTGCGCGGCACGATCAGCACCGTGGTCATGCCGAGCGACTTCGGCACCGAAAGGTTACGGGCAAGATCCTCGAACATCACCGCATTGTGGCCGGTGACGGCGTGGAGTTCGGCGAACTTCTCGTAGGTCTGGCGCGCCGGCTTGGGATTGAGCCCCGCAGCGACGATGTCGAAGATGTCGTCGAAATGGTCGAGGATGCCGAGCTGGCGCGCGGTGCGCTCGGCGTGCCTGCGGTCGCCGTTGGTGAAGATGAACTTGCGGCCCGGAAGCTGGCGGATGGCGGTGCCGAGAACGGGATCGGGCACCAGCCATGAATAGTCGATGTCGTGGACCTTCTCGAGGAAATCGTCGGGGTCGATGCCGTGGCGTGTCATCAGGCCGTTCAGCGTCGTGCCATATTCGCGGTAGAGCTCCTTCTGCAACTTGCGCGCATCGTCGCGCGGCAATGCCAACAGTTCGCCGACATAGGCGGTCATCTTGACGTCGATCTGCGAGAACAGATTCGAATGGTGCGGATAGAGCGTGTTGTCGAGATCGAAGACCCAGTCGGTGACATGGGCGAAGCGGGCGGGGTCAGGGAGCGTGGTCATGGGCTCCTTATGGCATGAAACGCGCATTCCGAAAGCGACTTTATCCACAACTTCTGCTCGTTGAGGTTGCGTAAATCGTCTCACGATTCAAATTTTAGGCATCTGGGAAAGGTGGCCTTCAGGGCTTGCTGGCAGAGAGGCAGTCTTGTGGGAGCAAGCGATGAACAGCATAATTCTGAGATCCGCCGCCGTTGCTTTCGCCTCAGTCGCGGCCTCTCTCCTGCTGACCCTGATCATCGTTCCGGCCATGGGATTTCCGGTCAACCGGACGATCTGGCTGACCTCCACGCTCTGTCCGCTGGTGCTGGCGTGGGCCGCCAGCGCAAGCACTTTCTGGCAAAGCGACAGGCTGAAAAACGCGCATCGCGATCTCGCCCGAGCCCATGCCCAGCTCGCCGCCGCGCATCGCCGCCTGGCGGAAAAGGCGAGCCGCGACGACATGACCGGCATGCTCAACCGGGAAAGCTTCTTTGCGGCGCTCGACGGTTCGCGCCGCAAGTCCGATCGCGGCGCGCTGCTGATCATCGATGCCGACCACTTCAAGACCATCAACGACAATTTCGGCCACCTGACCGGCGATGACGCGCTGCTTTTGATCGCCAGCGCGATTCAGCGCGGCGTGCGCAGCGGCGATGTGCTCGGCCGCATCGGCGGCGAGGAATTTGGCGCCTTTCTGGTTGGCGCCACCGAGCAGGAGGCCAAGCGCGTCGCCGAGCGCATTCGCCGCGAAGTCGAGCTGATCCGCTTCCGGCCCGTCGACGAGCGGACCATTCCGCTCACGGTCAGCATCGGCGGTACTGTCTGCGGCGAGGAAGCCAGCGTGTCGGAGTTGATGCGCGCCGCCGACCGACGCCTCTACCAGGCCAAGCACCAGGGCCGTAACCTGACGATCATCGACACCGGCATTTCCGAGGCGGCGTGATCCGATCTGCCGCAACCGGCCTGTTAAGAAAACTCTAACCTTGTTTGCACTCGGTTGTACCGCTTAGCCGGGTTTTCACTGCTTTGCGGCCAGACTTGGCACGATACTGGCTTCCACGGTGATGCATGTGTCGTTCCGGGAATTGCCGTTCTGGGAACGCCATGCAGTGCCGAAGCCCAGCCGAGAGACCAGCCATGAGTTTCATCATCAAGAAAATGTCACGCCGCGCGCTCGTGCAGGCGTTGATCGCATTGCCTGCCCTGTCTTTGTTCCGCAAGCTGCCTGATGCCGATGCCGCCGGTCCAAAGCCCGACCCGAACGAGATCGTCGAGGTCGGTGGCTGGATCCTGAAGCGGAGCGACCTGGCATGATCTTCGACAGCTACGAGGCGTATCGCGCTGCGAACTTCACCCCGAAGGTCTGCATCCTCGGCTCCGGTCCGGCCGGCATGACCATTGCCCGCAAGCTTGGCGCGGCCGGCATTCCGGTGGTGGTGATGGAGGCCGGTCCGCGCGAATTCAGCGACGACTCGCAGGACTTTTACCGGGGCAGCACGGTCGGGGATTTCTATTTCGATCTCGACATCACCCGGCTGCGGTTCATGGGGGGCAGTTCCAACCACTGGGCAGGCTGGTGCCGCGTGCTCGACAAGCAGGATTTCGAGCCGAAGGCCTGGGTACCCGATACGGGCTGGCCGATCGCCCGCACCGACATCGAACCCTATCTGCCGGAAGTGCGCGATATTCTCGACCTTCCGGCCCTCCGGCCCGATATGCCGATCTCGGACGATATTCGCTGGGTGCAGCTGATCAAGAGCCCGGCCGTGCGCTTCGCCGAAAAGTTCGGCGATGAACTCGACAAGGCCACGAACATCGCGGTGGTGCTCAACACTTGTGCCACCGAACTTGCCGGCGACGGCAGACGCGTGACTGGCGCCAGGCTGTGGTCAAACGGGCAGGATGCCGGCTCCTTCAGCGCTGACTATTTCATCGTCTGCACCGGTGGGCTGGAGAATTCGCGGCTGCTTCTGTGGTCCAACCAGCGCTCGAACGGCGGCGTCGTGCCGAATGCAACTGCGCTTGGCCGCTACTGGATGGAGCATCCGACCTTCGAGGGTGGCAACGCCATCCTGGCCGACTATAACGCGTTCGAGGTCGACGCCGTCAACGAGGCCTTCTTCTCGCCGACACTCGCCGCCATGGAGCGGCTGCAGATCATGAATTTCGGCATCCGGCTGATCGAGACGCCGTATCCCGGGGTCAAGAGCCTTATCGCCGACCTCGCCTGCACGGCGCCCAGCATGGCGGAATGGATGTCCTACCAGCTCAGTCAGAGACTGCGCTGCGCGGCCCAGCTCTACGTCGCCTGGGAACAGGCGCCGCTGGCCTCCAACCAGATCGAGTTGTCGAAGACCGATGTCGACCATGCCGGCGTGCCGCGCATCGAACTGCACTGGAAGAAATCCGAACTGGAACATCGCACCCTTCTCGAAGGGCTCAGACTGTTCGGCGCAACGCTGATCGAGAAGAATCTCGGCCGCGTGCGCATTGCCGACTGGATCAGCAATGGTCAGGACTATCCGACCAACGACGAGACGGCGGGCCATCACCATATGGGCGGCACGCGCATGGGCACCGACATCAGCAAGAGCGTGGTCGACGCCAACTGCAAGGTGCACGGCATGGACAATCTCTATGTCGGCGGCTCCTCGGTGTTCTGCACGTCGGGTCAATGCAACCCGACGACGACGATCACCGCGCTGGCCTGCCGGCTGGGCGACCATCTCAGCAAGGTGGTCACCGCCTGACGGCTGCAGGGCAGCATGCTGCCTAGGGCAGTTCACCGTTTCACGGAACGGCGATCCGCTCTAACTCTTTGTTTGACGCAATTCCGGACGGAAAACCGTTTCACACTTTTCCTGGAATTGCTCTAGAGCGTCGCCGGGTCGAGCGCCGGCTGGTCCTTGCGCCGGGCGACGATTGCCGCGAAATCGGCGGTCTGGAAGGCATCGCGCAAGGCGTCGAAGGACGGCAGCACGAAATAGGCGCGCTGGAACTTGTCGATCTCGTAGCCGGTGCGCATCACCGTTTCCAGGTCGAAGGGCACGTGGTGGGCGTCCTTGCCTTCGACCGCGAACTGCAGCTCGGTAAACGACGACATAAGGCCGGCGCCAAAGGCCTTCAGCGGCTGGCCGGCCTCCTGCATCAGGCCATATTCGGCCGTGTACCAGTAGAGCCGGGAAATCATCTCGTCGCCACCCAGCGCGATGATGTCGCCGGCCTTCTCGCCATACATCTGCATGAAATCGGCGAACACCGGTTGCGACAGCGCCGGCACATGGCCGAAGAAATCATGGAACATGTCGGGCTCGACAATGTAGTCGAGCTCCTGCCTGGTCCGCAGCCAGTTGGTGACCGGGAAGCGGCGATCGGCGAGATGGTCGAAAAACGGAGCCGCGGGAATGAGCCCCGGCACCGCGACGATCTCCCAACCGGTCAGTTTGCGCAGCTTGGCGCTGACCTCGTCGAAGTCGGGAATACGGTCGAGCAGGCCGAGTTTTTCGACGCCGTCGAGGTAGGAATGGTGGGCGAGCTTGCGCGTCAGTCTGGTCTGGCGGTCGCACAGCGTGCGCCACACCGCCTGCTCTTCATCGCTGTAATCGTAACCCTGCGACACGGTGAAATCAGCACGGCAGACCGAGTAGTCGCCTCGCAATCCTTGCGCCGCGCAGTCGCGGGCGTATTCGGCAACGCTCATCGTCGTCATGGTTTTTCTCCTCGCAAAGCAAATCGCTGACGTGCTGAACGTTAAGCGGATTTGCGGAGGCGAATCGGTTTTGATGATGGTTCGAATTCGGAAATCGGGATAATATTCACTCAGAAATTCCCAGGAAGGAGTGAAAATGCCTCGATTCGATGATTTCGAGATCAAGATGCTCGATGTCCTGCAGCGCGACGGGCGCAAACCGGTTTCAGAGCTGGCGCAAGAGATCGGCCTGTCGACGACACCATGCGCGCGGCGCTTCGAGGCGCTGCAGGAGGCCGGCATCATCAAGGGATTTGCCGCCGTGATCAGCCGCCGCGCTGTCGGGCTGATGGTCGAGGTGTTCATCCAGGTGCGCCTCGTCAGCCACAGCGACGGCTCGCCCGAAAGCTTCATCGCCGCCGTGCAGCGCATGGACGAGGTTTCCTCGTGCTGGACGATGACCGGCGACCATGACTTTCTGCTGCATGTCATGGTGCCGTCGGTCGACGAGCTCAACGCTTTCGTCATGCACCGGCTGATGCGGCTCGACGGCGTGCGCGACGTCCACACGCAGTTGGTGCTGCAGAACATCAAGGGCCCGGGCCATGTGCCGCTCGGGCATCTCAGGCGATGACAATGCCTGCCCTTCGCACTCCTTGAGGAAAAGCTGCACGCAAACTGCTGAAACGGGCCAAGCGCGTGTCCACATCGCCGGCCAGCTTGTGCGGACCAACTGCCCAGGAGGTCCGCCATGAAAATCGTCCTGATCAATCCGCCGCACACCGCCATCGGCAGCCGCGTGCCCGACGATCACCTGCCGCCGCTCGGCCTGCTGGCGATCGGCGGGCCGCTGATCGATGCCGGCCATCAGGTGCGCCTCGTCGACGCCGAGTTCGGGCCGATGCCGCTCGATGACGTCGTGCGCAGCGCACTGGAGGACCACCCCGACTTCGTCCTGATCGGCCATTCCGGCTCGACCTCGGCGCACCCGACCGCCTTGGCGATCGCGCGCATGATCAAGGAGCGCGAGCCGGCGACCATCATCATCTATGGCGGCGTTTTCCCGACCTATCATTGGCGCGACATCCTGGCCGCTACCGATGCCTTCGACTTCATCGTGCGCGGCGAGGGCGAAGCGACGGTGGTGGCGCTGGTCGAAGGGCTGGAAATGCGCCAGCCGCCGGCGAGCGTGGCCGGCATCGCCTATCGCGACGATCTCAGCCGCCCCTTCGCCACACAGGCGGCCATGACCATTGCCGACCTCGACGCCTACCGCGTCGGCTGGGAACTGATCGACCATACCAGTTACAGCTACTGGGGCGGCAAGCGGGCCGTGGTCATGCAGTTTTCGCGCGGCTGTCCGCATCTGTGCAACTATTGCGGCCAGCGCGGCTTCTGGACCCGCTGGCGGCATCGCGATCCGGTGAAATTCGCCAGGGAGATCGCATGGCTGCATCGCCAACATGGCGTCGAGCTCATCAATCTCGCCGACGAGAATCCGACGGTCTCGAAGAAAGCCTGGCGGGCCTTCCTCGATGCCCTGATCGCCGAGAACGTGCCGGTGCTGATCGTCGGTTCGACCCGTGCCGACGACATAGTGCGCGATGCCGACATCCTGCATCTCTACCGCAAGGCCGGTGTCATCCGCTGGCTGCTCGGCATGGAAAACACCGACGAGCAGACGCTTCAATTGATCCGCAAGGGCGGCAGCACCTCATCCGATCGCGAGGCGATAAGGCTGCTGCGTCTCAGCGGCATCCTGTCTATGGCGACCTGGGTGTCCGGCTTCGAGGACGAAGGGTTTCGCGACCTGTGGCGCGGCTTTCGCCAACTCATCGCCTACGACCCCGACCAGATCCAGGCGCTTTATGTGACGCCGCATCGCTGGACGCCGTTCTTCCGCATCGCGCGGGATCGCAAGGTGATCCAGCAGGATGCGCGCCTGTGGGACTACAAGCACCAGGTGCTGCAGATGACGCGGCTGAGGCCGTGGATGCTGTTCTTCAGCGTCAAGCTGATCGAGCTAGCGGTGCAATCACGGCCGAAGGCGCTGGCCCGCATCCTGTTCCACAAGGATCCCGAGCAGCGCCATTCGATGCGCTGGTACACACAGATGGGCCGCCGCGTGTGGTTCCGCGAGGTCTGGGGCTTTCTGGTCCGCGACATCAGGGTGAAAGACGGCCCGACGCTGGCCGAATTCTGGGGCGCGCCGCAGGACGCCGAGGAGGAATCGATGTCCGTTCGACGCCCGGCCCGAAAGCCCGCCATTCCCACCATCGACAATATTGAAGATTCCGAGGCGAGAAAGTTAGCCGGCTGACGAGCCCCTCAGGGCACGATCAGCGTGCCGGCGCCATGTTCGGTGAACAGTTCCAGCAGCACCGCATGCGGGGTCTTGCCGTTGAGGATGACGACGCCTTCGACGCCGCGCTCGATCGCTTCGATGCAGGTCTCGACCTTGGGGATCATGCCGCCCGAGACCGTGCCGTCCTTGATCAGCGCCTTGGCCTCGGCCACGGTCAGTTCGTCGATCAGCTTCTTGTTCTTGTCGAGCACACCCGGCACGTCGGTGAGGAACAGCAGGCGCGTCGCCTGGCAGGCGCCGGCAATGGCGCCGGCGAAGGTGTCGGCGTTGATGTTGTAGGTGTGGCCATCGCGTCCCGGCGCCACCGGCGCCAGCACCGGGATCATTTCGGAGCGTGCCAGAAGATCAAGCAAGGTACGGTCGACCTCGACCGGCTCGCCGACGAAGCCGAGATCGAGCACGCGCTCGATGTTGGAGTCCGGATCGATCATGGTCTTGCGGGCCTTTTCGGCGAACACCATGTTGCCGTCCTTGCCGCACAGGCCGATCGCCCATTCGCCCTCGGCGTTGATCAGCGCGACGATCTCCTTGTTGATCGAACCGGCCAGCACCATTTCGACGATCTCGACCGTCTTCTGGTCGGTGACGCGCAGGCCGCCTTCGAACTTGGATTCGATGCCCATCTTGGCCAGCATGGCGCCGATCTGCGGGCCGCCGCCGTGGACGACGATCGGGTTGACGCCGGATTGCTTGAGCAGCGCGATGTCGCGCGCGAAGGCCTTGCCGAGCTCGATGTCGCCCATGGCATGGCCGCCATATTTCACCACGACCGTCTTGTGCTCGTAGCGCTGCATGTAGGGCAGCGCCCGCGACAACAGGGCTGCCTGCATTTCGGCGGTGGCGGTTATTTCCGTCATCGGCTTGGTTCCCTGGAGATCGGTAAGGACGGCGGCGTCTTAGCGGGAATTGGCGCCGCCCGCAAATGGCTTTGCTGTCATATTCGAGCGCTTCACGACCTCGTCATCGTGTCGGCACCATCAGCGGCGCCCTGCGACCCAGCCAACCCGAGATCTTCTCCATCTGCGCGGCGAGCGACAAAAGCGTCTCCTCGTCGCCCGGACGGCCGGCAGCCTGGACGCCGATCGGCAGGCCGGCGTCGGTGACATGGACCGGCAGGGCGATCGATGGCTGGCCGCTGACATTCTGGATCGCCGGCCAATGGGTGAACCAGAGGCTCTTGTCCATCAACTGGCCGAAGAACGGCTTCAGCTTCAGCAAGGGCGTCAGGTGAAGCTTGTCGAGCAGGTTCTCGATGAGGTCGTCGGCGCCTTTCGGATCCATTGCGCCGCAGGCAAGCGGCGGGTGGGCAATGATCGGCATCAGCACGGCGTCATACTGCGCGGTCTCTGCGATCAGCCGCCGTGAGGCGGCATGCAGCCGCTGCAGGTCGGCATAGGTCTCGCCGGCCGACACCAGTTCGCCGAAGCGGGCGAGCACGCGCGTCGCCCGCTCGATGTCGCCGGCAACGGAACGGCCGACGCGCAGCGCTTCGGCCCGCATCGTGCCAGCGACGGCGGAGGCAACCGTTCTGCAGAAATCGGCGAAGAAATCGCGGCCGATAAAGGGCAAGTCGATCTCCTCGACCGTGTGGCCGCCCTCGCGGGCAAGCGCCACCGCCGTGTCGAGCGCCTCGAGCGTCTCGTCCGAGATCGGCAGGCGAAGCGGCGATTTGCGGTACACGGCCAGGCTGAGCTTGCCGGGATCGCGCGCGGCGGCAGCCGCGAACGTGCCTTTCGGCCGCGGCGCGGCATAGGGCGACAGAGGATCGGGCCCGTGGGTCAGGTCGAGCAGCAGCGCGCAATCGCGCACCGAACGGGTGAGCGCATGGTCGACGACCATGCCGTACCAGCTTTCGCTCACCAGGGGCGTCAGCGGTGTACGGCCGCGCGACGTCTTCAGGCCGACAAGTCCGGTGCAGGCGGCAGGCACACGGATCGAGCCGCCGCCATCGGAGGCATGCGCCACCGGCACGACGCCGGCTGCGACCAGTGCTGCCGAACCGCCCGAAGAGCCGCCGCTGGTATGGCCGGTGTTCCACGGATTGCGGGTGATGCCAAAGGCCCTGGATTCGGTCATCAATCGAAGCCCGTGCTCCGGCGATGTCGAGGTGACGATCGGGATAAGTC